>JACRFM010000047.1 GCA_016234305.1 Candidatus Kerfeldbacteria bacterium | reverse complement strand
CTTTAGGTTAAGCTGTTTGTATGGCATCTTGTTTAAGGTTAATTGTTAGGTGGTTTGAGCTAACTATCTTATCCCGCCAACAAGATGCCTTTTATTTAAAAGGGAATTGCACTTCAGATTAGAATTTAAGCTAAGGTGTTTGACAGTCTTAAGGTTATTTGGTATTATCTTGGTGTAATAAAGGCCTCGCGAGGCCTTTTAAAAGAGCTTAATTTTTGGCTTGTTAATCTTATGGCCAACCTAATTGCCGAATATTTTAAAGGTTCTTTGCAGGAATTTAAAAAAGTTGTTTGGCTTTCTAAAAAGCAAACCACCCAGCATACTTTGTTAGTTATCGGCGTATCGCTGGGCGTGGCTTTGTTTTTAGGCGCCATTGATTATTTGTTGAATTTAGGCATAGAAAAACTCTTGTATCGTTAACTGGCATAGGTGGTAATTGGATTATGCTCAGTAACAAAACTTCACAGTTGCTCGCCCTGGGCACGTAATCTTAATTCCCCTTTATAAAACTATGATTTTGGGTTTAGCTAATTTAATTTCTTTTTCACTCGGCTCGTATTAAAGTGCCTAGTGAAGTTATTGTTACTGAGTATGTCCAGACAAGTTATTGATGTAGGTCGACGTTGGTATGCGATTCATACTTATTCCGGTTACGAGGAAAACGTCTCGCGTAACTTAAAACAACGTATTGAATCCATGGATATGGGTGACAAGATTTTTAACGTCTTGATTCCGACGGAGAAAAAAATTCGCATTAAGAACGGCAAGCGCCGCATTATTGAGGAAAAGATTTTTCCGGGTTATGTGCTGGTGGAAATGATGGTGACAGATGATTCCTGGTACGTAGTACGCAATACGCCCAATGTTACCGGTTTTATTGGCGCAGGTACCACGCCGACGCCGATCTCGGAGGAGGAAATGAAAGCTTTGCAAAAGCGTATGGGCGTGGAGGAACCTAAATATCAGATTGATGTTACGCCCGGTACGGCTATTAAAATTATTGACGGGCCGTTTAAGGACTTTGAGGGTAAGGTGGCGGAAGTGGATGAGGCGCGCGGCAAAATTAAGGCCTTGGTTTCCATGTTTGGCCGGGAAACGCCGGTGGAATTAGATTCTCTGCAAATCCATAAATTGTAATAGACTCTTACTTTTACTATTCACTCTTACTTATATTTATGGCAACCAAGAAAGTAAAAACTATAATTAAGTTACAGATTCCGGCAGGTAAGGCTAATCCGGCGCCGCCAGTGGGGCCGGCCTTGGGGCAGCATGGACTCAATATTCAGGAATTTTGCACTAAGTTTAACGCGGCTACTAAAGATAAGGGTGGCGATATTACGCCAGTGGAAATTACGGTGTTTGAAGATCGAACTTACACTTTTGTTCTTAAAACCCCGCCGGCGGCAGAACTTCTGAAAAAGGCCGCTGGTATCGCCAAAGGCTCGGGTAAGCCCTTGCAAGAAAAGGTGGGCAAGGTAACGCGTAAACAGGTTGAAGAAATAGCCAAGATAAAAATGCCGGATTTGAACGCTAATGATTTAGCTGGTGCGATGAAAATGGTAGAAGGTACAGCGCGTCAGATGGGTATTACCGTTGAGGGCTAACTAAGGTTAGCCCGGAAACGAGCCAACTGCTTGGCTCGTGGACGGTAATACGGGCAAAGCCCTGCCTCTGGCGGCTTTGCCCAGGGACGTAACCTTGAAACTTAAAATAAAGATTGTCAGTAGTGCTTATTAACCCAAAATCCAGCTAAGGGCGAGACGTGCCGTAATACGGGCAAAGCCTTGCCTCTGGCGGCTTTGCCCAAGGACGTAACCTTGAAACTTAAAATAAAGATTACTAGTAGTACTAATAAGCCGAGAGCGAATAAACTGCTTTATTCGCGTGCCGTAATACGAGCGAGACGTAAAGTAATGTAAAATGTAAATACCTGCCCGACGCTAGCCTTGCAGATTAACAAACCGTTGTTTAGTTGTCGTATTTATATTTATAGCTAGATTATGTTTAAGATCTTAGCTTTGGCAGGCGGGTCAAAAATAAAAATGACAAAGCTAAAATTTTAAAGACCTCAAATCTTAAATCCTAATTTATAAATAATACCCCAATCTTTAAATTCTCATTAAATAATTTTGGGTATTGGGATTTATTTAGCCTGCCCGCCGCTCGCCTTACCTGATTAACTAGCGGCTCTTTAATTACAGTACTTTATATTCATAGTTAGATTATCTTTCAGGGCTTTAGCTTTGGCAGGCGGGGGTTTAGGCATTAGAATTTTGGATTTTAATACGTATTTTTGCATTTTAATTTTTCCATTTTTATTTATTTTTATGTGGGACCTTGATCCGCCGGTTGGCGAAGACGGGGGTTTGTACCACAAAAGGGAGATAAATTTATGAGTGAAACTAAAAAACCGCCAGTTAAAGCCGGGGTTAAGGCTTCAAAGCACGGCAAACGTTATGAGGCTGCCCGTAAATTAGTAGAGCCGGGTAAAGTCTATTCTTTAATTGAGGCGGTGGAGTTATTGCAGAAAATGCCAGCCACTAAATTTGATGCGGCGGTGGAGATTCATATCAAACTGGGAGTGGATGTTAAACAAGCTAACCAGCAAGTGCGCGGTAGTTTAGTATTGCCACACGGTTTGGGTAAACAAAAACGGGTGGCGGTTTTTTGCAGTGAAGATAAGGCCAAAGCGGCCAAAGCGGCCGGTGCGGCTATAGTGGGCAGCGAAGATTTGATTAAAGAGATTCAAACTACCAGTAAATGCGATTTTGACGTAGCCATCGCCACACCGGAAATGATGAGGTTATTGGCGCCGATTGCCAAAATTTTAGGCCAAAAAGGTTTAATGCCTAATCCTAAAACCGAGACTATTACGCCGGATGTGGCTAAGGCCGTTACCGAACTTAGCAAAGGCAAGGTTACTTTTAAGTTTGATAATACCGGTAATATTCATCAGATGATTGGCAAGGTTTCTTTCCCAGCGGCCAAAATCAAAGATAACGCACAAACTTTTATTGAGGCCGTAAAAAAGGCGAGGCCAGCCGCGGCCAAGGGCACTTATTTGCAAAAAGTGGTATTATGTACTTCCATGGGTCCGGCCGTGCCAGTGCAGGCAGTTTAACTACATTATTTAGTTCATAGTTCTTAGTCGATAGCGGCTAGCTCGGATTAGCAAGTAAGTTTAATTCTGCTACACTAAGAACTGAAAACTACTAACTATTTCCTAATCTATGATTCTTTCTGACCGCGACATTAAAGCTGCTCTTAAATCCGGTCGGATTAAAATTACTCCCGAGCCGAATTTGGCTGAGCAACTGGGCGCCTGCTCCATTGATTTGCATTTGGGCAATGCTTTTCGGGTATTTAAACATTCGCGTTATCCTTACATTGACCTTAAGGGTACGGTTGAGGTTGGTAAATTAATGGAAGAAATTAATATTCCCGACGGCGAACCATTCATAATGCAGCCGGGCGATTTTGCTTTGGCTAACGTGGTGGAAAATCTGGAGTTGGCTGATGATATTTTGGGAAGAATCGAAGGCCGCAGTTCCTTGGGGCGCCTCGGCATAATTGTACACGGCACGGCTTCCATTTTTGACCCGGGTTGGATTGGTGTTCCCACCATGGAGCTCGGGAACTTGGGTGTGATGCCGGTAGTACTTTATCCGGGGATGAGAATCTGCGCTTTTACCTTTGAAGAAGTATCTTCGCCGGTGGAGGTGCCTTATCGTTTAAAAAAAGGCAATAAGTACGCCGGACAAACTTCTCCCTTGGCTTCTAAGTTAAGCGATGAAATGAATTTTCCCGGGCCGGTAGTTTAATTAAATAATTTTTCTGATGATTTATGCTTCAAACTCCCGGTAAAACAATTATGCTAGTGTTTGTGGGAGAAAAGCTTTCGGGCAAGGAAAAATCAGCCCGTTATTTAATTAAAAAACATCGGTTTGTTGGTTTGCGTTTTTCTAAGATTTTAGTGGATATTTTAAGAAGGCTGCGTTTGCCGGTTACGCGTTTGAATGAAGCGCAATTGGTTGGCGCCCTGCGTGAGCGTTTTGGCGGCGGTGTATTGGCAGCCGTTATAAAAACGGAAATTACTAAAAAACATTTAAAGCGAGTGGTGGTTGACGGTTTAAGGCATCCGGCTGAGTATGACATTTTAAAACGTTTGCCCGGCTTTAAGTTGATTTATTTGACCGCGCCGCTCCTGGTGCGTTACCGTCGGGCCTTGGCGCGCCGGGAAAAAGTCGGCGAGAATAAGTTTACTTTAAACGAGTTTAAGAACGAAGAGACTTTGCCAACTGAACTGTTTATTAAGCGTTTAGGCAAGAAAGCTGAAGTGAAGTTGATAAATGATAGTACTTTTGATAAGCTCTATCAGCAGATAGAGCAGAAAATAATTAAGAAATTAAAATAGACTTAAGGCTATTACTATGGAAATAGAAATAAAAAAACTTGACCCCAAGGCACAGCTGCCGGTTTATTTTTATGAGGGCGATGCCGGTATGAATTTATTTGCTTTGACAGAGGCCGTTATACCAACTGGACAAAGAATCAGCGTCCGTACCGGTATAGCTATGGCTATACCGACAGGTTATGTGGGGCTCATTTGGGACCGTTCCAGTATGGCGGCCAAATACGGCATTCACCATTTTGCCGGCGTGATTGACAGTGGTTATCGCGGTGAAATTTTGGTAGTTTTGTACAATTCCACGACTGAAGATTATAAAATAGCGGCGGGCGATAAAATCGCCCAAATGTTAATCCAGCCCGTAGCTAGTCCTGAATTATTAGAGGTTAAAGAGTTGGTTGATTCCGAGCGCGCTCAAGGCGGTTTTGGCAGTACGGGGAAATAGTAACTTTATAAATATAAATGGACCCTTGAAACAGTGGGTCCATTTTTCAATTAAATTTATCAATTTTCTAAGATTTTTTCAATTTTGGGCTTTATTTCTGCGTAAAGTATTTCAAAGCTTTTAAATGTTTTACAATATTTCAACATAGTTTGGTGGCTACGTCGTAATATCTCTTTGTACTCATTATTACCCGTTTTTATTTCAAATTCCCCATGTTGTAAATATGCCAGAATTTCCAATCCCCTGAAGTACATTCCATCAATAGTTTTGCGGTATTGAAGTTCATAAGCTTTTTTCATGGATTGAACAATGGTTCTCTTATATGGTTCAGGTAAGGAAATTTTGCTTATTATTCTATAGAATCCTTTTCTTTCGAGTATTTTTCTCTTTTTTTTATTATTACCAATTTTTTCCGTGTCGGGGGTATCGAATTTACCCTTGAACTTAGGCCTTTCGCCACAGTCATGGAGCACCACGCCTGATTTTATCAGAGATTCATTTAGCTTATGAATTCCAAATAGCTTCTCTAAGGCCAAGGCATTATCTGTCAGTAAGTACAGTTGAAAAATATGATGCAATACACTTTGCCAGTAGGACCTTTTCTTAAAGGTGCCCCATCTTTTTGTTTCCTCTAAAAATAGTGATAATAGTATAGGGTATTCCATTAATAGCAGGCTCTTTTTGCCGTTGAGGAATACTTGTAGTTTTTTATTTTTTGTGACCATGGTGGTCTCCAATTTTTTAAAAATCACTGTTATTTGGGTATATCTTAAGCCGGAATTGCCTATTGGTCAAGCTTTCAGTATACTGTATGGTGATATGCGACAATACCTAAGTTTAGTCCAGGAAATATTGGAAAACGGGGAAAAACATGAAGACCGCTCCAGTGTGGGCAATATTTCCATTTTTGGCGTTATGCGTAAGTATGATTTACGAGATGGCTTTCCCTTGGTAACCACTAAGAAGGTTAACTTTCGCAATGTTATTGCTGAATTGCTGTGGTTTTTAAAAGGTTCAACTAATATTAATAATGGTTTAAAGCAATATACATCAATTTGGGACCCATGGGCTGATCCAACCGGCGAACTTGGCCCGATTTATGGTTATCAGTGGCGTAAATGGGAAGGTTTTAAATGGGATGATAGAACTGCCACTTATCAAAAAAGTCATATTGACCAAATAGCCCATATAGTTGAAGTTATAAAAATTTTAGCCACTGGCCAGAACCATCCGGAAGCGCGGCGGCTTATAGTTAGTGCTTGGAATGTAGCGGATATTCCTAAAATGGCTCTGCCACCGTGCCATGCTTTTTTTCAGTTTCGGGTGTCTAAGGGGCGCTTGGATTTAATTTTGTACCAGCGCAGCGCCGATGTGGCTATTGGCGTGCCTTATAATATTGCGAGCTATGCGGCTTTATTGGCGATTATGGCGCAAGAGACTGGTTTAACGGCTGGTGTGTTTACTCATATGATGGGTGATGCTCACATTAGGTCGTTGAATCATATTCCGGGATTACAAGAGCAATTGTCGCGGCAGCCATATCCCTTACCAAGTTTGAAAATAATTCCCAAACCAATGGCTGAATTGACTGTTGATGATATAATTTTGGAAAATTATCAATGCCACCCGTTTATAAAATTTGAAGTGAACATTTAATATTTTTGGAATTTATCCGTCTTCGCAGAAGACCTCGGGCGGCCTACTCCGTCCCGATGTACATCGGGACTACGAAGGCTGGATGAGCCAGTGGAGGCTTCATTAGCTAGTCTAATTTTCACCAAAAGTGGATCTACGACGCGCGCCTGTCCGCCTGAGCTGAAATAGTAAAATTATTACTTGGGTCTAATTCGCGCGAATAGTGGAATAGTTTATATGATAAAATTTTCTATTATCGCAGCCATAGATAAGAAAAACGGTTTGGGTAAAGCCGGTAAGCTGGCTTGGCATTTTAAGGGTGATTTAGAGCATTTTAAGGATATTACTACGCGTCCAGTGGCGCCGGGTAAGCAAAACGCCGTTATTATGGGCAGCGTAACCTGGTATTCGTTGCCCGAGTCTGTTAGGCCGCTGGCAGACCGTACCAATATAGTTTTAAATTTTGCCCGTGACATAGATTTACCAGCCGGCGTTTTATTATCTACCTCATTGGATGAAGCCATTGCTAAGGCGGCTGAACTGCCGAAGGTAGGCGAAATTTTTATTATTGGCGGCGCCAGCGTCTATAAGCAAGCCATTAGTCATCCTAAGTGCGATAAACTTTATTTAACCCAGATTGAGGCCGAGTTTGATTGCGATACTTTTTTTCCAATCGTGGATAAAGCGATATTTAAAGAGACTTCAGTCTCTGATTGGGTAGAGGAGAAGGGCGTGAAGTATCGTTTTATTGAATATCAAAAAATATAGTATGCCCAAAAAAGGCTTATTTATTAATATTGAAGGTACGGACGGTTCAGGCAAGGCTACACAGGCCAAGTTATTGTCGGTGGCGCTAAGGCGCCAGGGTCATAAAGTTTTTAATATTAGTTTTCCGCGCCATGGTGAGCCATCGGCCCGTTTGGTGGATGACTATTTAACTGGTAAGTTTGGTTTAAGTAAAAAGGTGAGTCCTTATTTGGCGTCTTTGTTTTATGCTGTAGACAGATTGGCCGCCGCGCCGGTTATTAATAAGCATTTAGCTAAAGGTTATACGGTGATAGCTGACCGCTATACTTTGAGCAATGCGGCACATCAAGGCGGCAAACTGTCCAGTTTATCGGCACGCCGTCAATTTTGGCAATGGTTATTTAATTTGGAATATAAGATTTTACAAATTCCGCGTCCGGATTTATCATTGTTACTTTATATGCCGTCGGCGGTTGCTCAAAGTCTGGTTGGTAAAAAGAAACAGAGAGGCTATTTAAACGGCGCTAAACATGATATCCACGAAGCTGATTTAGGGCATTTGCAAGCCGCGGCCAAAGCTTATTTGAAGCTGGCTAGTCTTTATAAGATAGCAGTGGTAAAATGTTTTAAGAATAGAAAATTATTAAGTAAACAAGAAATAAATAAAGAAATTTTAAAAATTGTTAAACAAAAATCCGAGAGGTAAAATGGCAGCTAAAATAGAAGCTCAAGAAATAATGCTAAGTGATAAGGCGGTGATTGATACTCAATTGGCTTTAAAAAGTAAAAATGTCAACCTGGTTACAGAAGTAAAAAAACCATCAATATTAACTGATGCCAGGTTAACTGCCAGAAAAGAAATACCAATAGACATTTCCGCCAGAGAAGTTATGAAAAAAGATCGGGCTAAATGTAGGTAAAATTTAACAGAGAAAATACAAACCTTAAAAAACGGAGGAAGATATGAAAAAACCTAATCCCAGAATACTTGATTTAATAGAGGTGTTAATTAAAGTGCTGGCCGAATCACCTCACAGGTTTCGTGAGTTTGTTAATGGATATTTTGCTCATACGGAAAATTTAGAAGAGCAGGAAGACCTGTTTACGGAATTCGATTACCATCTAAGTTTATTAATGGACGAAGAAAATCATATTTATTTCGAACTCAGGAGTCTTGAATTAAAAAACATTGTAGGTCAAGCGCTTAAGAATTTTGTCGGTAATATTAAATACATACCAAATAATAGGTTTGCGAAAAGATTTGTTAAAAGATTGATTGACTTCTGTCAAGCCGGCTATAATCCGTCCGCAGCCGTTGATGCCCACCCCTTGGCTTATGCGAACGGTTACTATTCTTAAAAGAAATTTATATAGTAGGGCGAAACCAATTCGCCCTCTTATTATTTTTTTGGTATAATTTAGCTGTATGAAACTTGAACCGGTTATTGGTTTGGAAATCCATATACAGCTCAAAACGCATTCTAAAATGTTTTGCAGTTGTGACAATCGTGGTGAGTATCAGCCGCCCAATACCACTATTTGTCCGGTATGCCTCGGGCACCCCGGTACTTTGCCCGTGCCTAACGCCGAGGCTATAAATATGGCGGGTCGCGCCGCCTTGGCTTTGAATTTGCATGTCAATAATTATTCCAAATTTGACCGTAAGAATTATTTTTATCCAGATTTGCCCAAAGGCTATCAGATTTCTCAATTTGACGAGCCCTTAGCTCAGGACGGTTATTTGGATATAGAGACCAGCGCCGGCGGAGCCAGAATTAGCTTGGAAAGGCTGCATTTGGAAGAGGACACGGCTAAATTATTGCATGACATAGGCAAGACTTTGGTAGATTTTAATCGCGCCGGTACGCCGCTTATGGAGATTGTTACCAAGCCGGAAATTAAAACACCCGAGCAGGCCAAGGTGTTTTTACAGGAACTGCGTTTGCTGATGCGTTATTTGGAGGTTTCGGAGGCGGATATGGAAAGGGGACATTTACGCTGCGACGCTAATATTTCCTTGCGGCCGGAAGGTGAGACTAAACTTTATCCAAAAACTGAAATCAAAAATTTGAACTCTTTTCGGGCAGTGGAAAAAGCTTTAACTTATGAAATAGCCAGACAAACTGAATTGTGGAATCAAAGTCAGGCGCCAACTGGCACAGCTACTCGCGGTTGGGATGAAAAAGCCGGGGTGACGGTAGAGCAGCGCGACAAAGAGGCTTTGCATGATTATAGGTATTTTCCCGAACCTGATATTCCGCCTTTGCAAATAAAAACTGAGCAGATAAAATCGTGGCGGGAAAGTTTGCCAGAGTTGCCGCCTCAGCGCCGGCAACGCCTGCAAACTGATTACGGTATTGGTAAAGCTGAAGCCAGATTATTAACCGAGGATAAAGCCTTGGGCGATTTGGTGCTAAGAATTGTAGCTGGTTTGAGTAATGAATTAGAAGGCGATGTTAAAGCCACGGCCAAATTGGCTTCTAATTGGATAGTTCATAAATTAGTAGCGATTTTAATAGAAAAGCAATTATTAGTTGATAATTTGACAGTTTCACTTTCCCAGTGGGTAGCCTTTTTGCTAATGGTGGCGCGTCGGCAAATTAATTCAACCAATGCCCAGGTGTTGATGCGGCGGATGGTAGAAACCGGCCGTGACCCAGAAACCATTGTGGAGAGCGAAAATTTGTCGCAAATCAGTAGCTCGGGCGCTGGTTTGGAGGAAGCCATTAAAAAAGTTATTACCGGCCACCCGGACCAGGTGGCGCAATTTAAGGCCGGTAAAGAGCCGGTAATTAAGTTTTTACTGGGCGCGCTGATGCGCGAAACTAAGGGCCGATTTGACCCACAAGCAGCCGAGGCGGCCCTGCGGCGAGAATTAGTTG
The DNA here is from genome assembly GCA_016234305.1 of Candidatus Kerfeldbacteria bacterium. Lineage (GTDB taxonomy): Bacteria > Patescibacteriota > Patescibacteriia > Veblenbacterales > UBA10138 > JACRFM01. Next base: position 12,209 of record JACRFM010000047.1, on the reverse strand, counting down.
ATTAGTGTTAATTTAAGACTTAATAAACAGCTCATTATCTAGAATTTATTTTTGCTGAAGTCCAATTTTTTAGGCCGTCACTATGACAACCTTTATCAATACTTTGCCGTACATCAGCAATCCGGTTGAAGAATTCAAGAATTTTGAATTTGTCAGCTGGGAACGAGATATTTACCCTAAGTTCAAAGGCTCTCTTAAAAAAGGGGAGATAAATTTTTTTGTAGATATAATTACCAATAAGGGATTAAAAAGTATTTTAGACTTAGGGGTTGGCGGCGGTTCAAGAGATTATACCAAAGATGGCATCAAAAGCATTATTGCCAAATTTAGCCAGCTTATTCCTAAGGGTGGCTATTTGTTCATTGACACGCGCAATTTTGATTATATCCGTTCGCTCATGAATTTGCCCATTAAAGAGATAGTTAAAAATTTTTATTTTGACTATACGGTTTACTATCATGGCAGTCAAAAAGATATCATTGTGTTTCCGGCTTATATTAGCGATACCATAGTGGTACTGCATTACTATGACATCAAACAAAAAACTTGGAGTAAATTAGATTATTTTCCGTTGTACCAATACGATATGATTGAAATTCTCAGTCAGCATTTTGAGATTGAAAAAATCTACCATGACTTTTCCGAAGAGAACAAGCAGAAAAGTATTTTTATTCAGTATCTCGCCCGGAAGAAATAATAAAAAGTTATGCCTTCCTTAACGGTGTGTACATGGCAGAGACACATCATTTACTTTTTCTCTGTATCAATGTATTAACACATTAATACAAGGAGAAAAAGAATAAGGAGGTATGGCAGTGAGATTCATCAGATTATTTGCTGGCGTAGAAAATTATTGACGCGTTTTATGGCTAGTTGTTCATTTTTTACCCAAACAATCCTGGGCATTTTTTTGAACCAAGTCATTTGCCGCCGGGCATATTGCCAGGTATGAGTGTTGATTAAGTCAATAGTGGTTTGAAGGTTGTAATTCTTATTAAGGTAGCCAGCCATTTCTTGGTAGCCGATGGTTTTGAATAAGATTGATTCGGGATAGTGCCTTTGCAGGTACTTGGTTTCGCGCCTTAATCCGTTTTTAATCATTTGCCGGGTGCGGCGGTCAATAGCTTGTTTTAGTTTGGTCGGCGAAGTTTTAATTCCTATGATTAAGGTCTGGGGTCGGGGCGTACGGGTTTGGGCAGCATAAAACGATTGGCCGCTGGTTAGAACATGTTCCAGGGCGCGAACTAGGCGGCGACGGTTGGATTTATCTATTTTAGAATAAGTTAGTCTGTCCAGCTTGGCTAGTTTTTTAGTAAGTTCGCTTAAAGTCATTTTTTCCAGTTTGGCGCGGAGTTTAAGGTTGGTGGTTGATGAAGGGAAGTTATAATTTTGTACAATAGCCGATACATACAAACCAGTACCGCCAACCAAGATTGGCAAATAGCCAATGGCAAATAGCTTGGGGATTAACTCATTAGTTCGTTTTTGAAATTTGGCGGCGGAGTAAGTGTTGTTGGGCGATAGTTCATTAATAAAAAAATGTGGAACACCGTTAACTTTGAATATTTTTTTCTGGCCGGTGGTCCTTTGCCATTGGCCATTGGCTTTACGCCATCTGCCAACCGGTTGGCTGGTGCCGACTTGGGCGTGCTGGTAAAGCTGGCGCGAGTCAGCTGAAATCGCCGCGCCCTTAAAACGCTTAGCTAGTTTTATAGCCAAGGTTGTTTTGCCGCTGGCCGTAGGACCGACAATGGCGACTAGGGGCTGATGATTGACTTTATTAGACATTAACTATAATGTAAAGCTAATAAATAAAATAATCAAACAAGGTAATATTAAAAATGGAGAACCTAAATGGATATAATTGGGAAAATTGCCGAAGTGGTATTGTCTGTTGTATATACCGAAAGCTTACCCTTTGTGCTAAAAGGTCATGGTTTAACTGTTGATCAGGCTTTGATAATAAGTTTGATAGTAATGGGCATAAAATTGGTTTTAGATGTATTTTTCATTAGAGTCGTTTTGCGATTTTTTGGTGTATTCTGGCGGCGGTATATCTGGCGAAATTTAAAAGTATTTTTCCGCCGGCATAACATTTTATTTATAGAGAACCTATACCATAATCATAACTCTAAAGCGTTTGAAGCAACTTCTTTTCTGGGTAGATTTAGTATCGCTTATCAAAAACCGATTGATGCAATGGCTAAACTAAGAGATAGGTTGGTTAATTGGGCTATTGGCGTGGGTAGTTTAGCTGTATTTGTCTTAGCGGTTGTTCCGATGCCGCCAATTATTGCCGCCGCCGCCGTGTTGTCTTATATAACCTTAACTATTAAACAGCCATGGTATCGGTTTAATAATTTATTCTTTGTCAGTCTATTTTTAGGTTCAGAAATAAAAATTATCGTAATTATTTCGGGAATTTATGGTTGAAAGATTTTTTAAAACAACTTAAAACAACAACGGGTTATTCATCAAGCGATGGATAACCCTTGAATTTTTATTCTCCTTATCAAACACCCTCCGCCGTTTAGCGGGGTGCAAAAATATAGGAATAACCCTCCGAAGCTTAAAGCGTAGGAGGGTCGCTAGTTATAGGAGAGATCTACTTATATACTAAGCATTAAGTTGTGAAATTTCACCCCACTTAGCGTCGTTCCTTAATTTCAGTCAGTAAATTATCAATGAATTCTTGGCGTTTCACCTGCTTTATATCTTTTTGTCCACGCGCCCTTACTGCCAATAGGCCGCTGGCTATTTCCTTTTCACCGGCTACTATTATATAAGGCACTTTTTCCGCCACTGCCTTGCGAATTTTATTGCCAATGGTTTCATTGGCTTCATCAACTTCGCTTCTTAAACCAGCAGTCTTAAATTCCTTAGCTAACTCCCGGCAGAATTTATGGTGCGCTTCGCCAACCGGCAGAATTTTTACCTGGACAGGTGATAACCAGAGGGGGAAGGCGCCGGCCAGGTGTTCAATAAGTATCATCAGGAAGCGTTCTGGTGAACCAAGAATGGCGCGGTGGATCATGACCGGCCGTTTTTCCGCGCCGGTGCTATCTATGTAAGTAAGTTTAAAGCGTTCAGGCAGGAAAAAGTCTATCTGTACGGTTGAGAGTTGCCATTCTCGGCCAAGAGCGTCCGTAGCCATTAAGTCCATTTTAGGGCCGTAGAAAGCAGCTTCACCCGGACCGTCAAAGTAGTCTATCTTATTACGCTTGATAATACGCTCGGCCCATTTTTCAAGTTTGTCCCAGGTAGCCGGGTCGCCGATGTACTTTTCCGGATGTTCCGGGTCGTGAGTGGATAGGCGATAGCGGTAGGAAAAACCAAATGTTTTCATAACTTCCTTGGTCATAGCCAGCACTTGGTCTATTTCCTCGTCAACTTGGTCTTCGCGGCAAAAAATATGGCAATCATCTTGCGAGAACGCCCGCACCCGCGCCAACCCGCTCAACTCGCCTGGTTTTTCATCGCGATAAAGCATGGCAAAGTCGCTAAACCTAAGCGGCAGGTCGCGGTAACTGCGGTGTTCGCCGGCGTAGATTTGAGTGTGTTGCGGGCAGTTCATCGGTTTTAGAAACATCTCTTCTTGAGAGTAGTTTGAAATAACCCGGAACATACTGTCGTGGTACTTGTCATAGTGGCCGGAAATTTTAAATAATTCAGCTCGCGCCATTTGCGGTGTCCAGACTTGGGTGTAGCCGGCTTTAGATTGTAGTTCTTCCACATAGTCGTTTAATAGTCGGCGGATGAGTGCTCCTTTAGGCGTATAGAGCGGCAAGCCGCTGCCGACAAGTTCAGAGAAGGTGAACAGACCCAGCTGACGCCCTAGCTTTCGGTGGTCGCGTTTTTTAACTTCTGCTTGTTGTACCAAGTAATTGTCCAGTTCCTTTTTGGTCGCAAACGCCAGACCGTAGATGCGAGTAAGCATTTTATTCTTCTCATCGCCGCGCCAGTAAGCGCCGGCCAGCCGATCTAATTTCCACGAATCTGGCTCAATCTCTTTCATCTGCGCCACGTGCCCGCCGCGGCAAAGGTCGCGGAATTTACCGGATTGATAAACAGTTACTTTCTCGCCAGCTTCGGCTATACCGTCAATCAGTTCGTGCTTGTATTCATTATTCTTAAATTCAGCTTTGGCTTCCTGAGGCGTGAGTTCAAAACCAGTAAAAGTGTCCCAATTGGGCATTATCTCTTGCATTTTAGTTTGAATTTTGGCCAGGTCTGATTCGGTGATAGCTTGGGAAAATTCAAAATCATAATAAAAACCATTGTCCACCGGCGGGCCAAGCGTTGGTTTGGCATCGGGCCACAATTCCAAAACTGCGGCGGCCAGGAGGTGGGATAAGGAGTGGCGTTTAGCTTCGAGAGATGAATGTTTATTCATATATTTAATGTATTTATATGGATAATTAATATTATAATTATGGTACACCTTGCCACTTCTGAAAGCTTCGCTTTTACCCCGCCGGCCGGCGGGGTGGTTACACGAGGTAACCAGAGAAGTGGCGGAAGAGTCGCCGCCTTGGTCTTCAGGTAAGGCAGTGCTCGTCGCGTTTCCGCCACGGGCGGATCTGCCTTTGGCATGACGCTGGTTCCGCCTTGGCGGGACAGGAAACTCACGCGACTTCCCCGCCAGCCGTCGGGCAGGCGCTCTGCTACTTGCCTTTCGGCAGGGCGGCACAAAGCTTTTGAAAAATAAAATAACCCAAACGAATAGTAATCGTTTGGGACCCCGATGTCCATCGGGGCGGTTCCACCCAAGTTATCCCGCCAAGTCGGGACCGCTCTCAAGTTGTGGTTACGTTTGGCCTAGTTAACTAGAATCCGATGCTTGTGGCCGCTAAGTACAGCGCGAGCCGGACCAGTAGTTGGTAGCTACTGCAATCACGTATAAATGAATTTTAGCCTTAAGACCAGCTAAAGTCAACTATTTGTTATGGGCTTGATTTAACGGTTAATTCAATTTTCTCCGGACTGGTGGGAACGCTGGTTATCCAAAAAGGCCATAACTTGACTTCAGCTCGCACCACGCCCGGTATAGTGGCAAAATAATTTTGGACTTCTTTAGACGTTCGTCCCAGCAGGTCGTTTTTGTTAAAAGCCTTGCCGGCATCAGTAATAGCCACCTGGGCCAGGAATTTGACGCTAACCTGGCCTTGGGTTAATTCGGGATTAACTTCCGTCATACTCAGGCTTAAACTCTGGTCTTCAATGGTGAGAATTTTTTTGCCGTCACTGCGGTCTTTTTGCAATTTGGCCAAAGTTTTATTTTTAAGTTCGTTGGGGTCGTAAAAGGCCGCCGTTACCTTGAGCGTAATTTTATATTTGAAAAATTCTTTGGTAGTTTCAGCGGGCGTGTCGGATTCGCCTTGGTTGATATCAGAGGTATAAATAACCGATAGTTTACGGTCGGTATCGTTTAAACTTTCGCGAATTTTAGCCAGGGCCGGTGGCAGTAGTTGCTCACTCAAAATTTTGCGCGCCTTTTCAAAATCCAAATCAGTTACCTTGTTGCCCGGTTTTTCCGCCCGCTCCATGGCCTGGGCTGATTCAGCGTAGATTTGTTCGCGCAAACTCGGTTTTAAACCCGGAATGGTAAAACTGGTTGGTGGAATTAAACCGCCGTCGCCGGCCTGGTCAGCTACTACTTTGGCGGCGATGGAACCATTGGCCGGTACGTGAACCGTATTTGTTAAACGAAACAATACATTGTCCTTGGAAAGCAGGCGAGTGGTGGCAATTAAGGTTTGGCCTTGGTTTGATTTGTTGATTAACATTACCTCACCGGAAGCTTTGGGTTCTTTTTCTCCCGAAGGCGAGGCGGGAAAGGTTTGTTCGCCGCTGTATTCCAGTTGTTTAATAATGGCTTTGGCATCTAGCCCGTCAGTCGGTCCGATGGTAATGGAACTCTCCATAATTGAACTGTCAGGTTTTATGGTTAGTTCAATCGTGGCCTGGCCCAAGGAGTAGTACAGCACTAGTAAAGTTATAGCGGCCGCCGCAATTAAAAAGCTTATGACCAATCGTTTGTAAGGCACGCTGCTGTTTAAAGCTGGCGTGGGGCGAATGTTTAGGGGCGTGATTGGTTTTTGGGTAATCATAAAACGTTTTTAATTTAATGACAGATACATTATAACAGAAATACTCTTGGCTAGCCATACCTCTTTTTAATTTTGACTTTTTAAACGTTTTCGGTTAAGGTGAGAGGCATAAAAATAAATAAAATTTAACTTAACAAAGGAGCCAATATGCCTATCGGCGTCAGGTTTATAGTGGCCGCTTTGGTTTTTTACACCATAGCAATATGGTCGGAAAGGTTTAAAAAAGAGCTAAAGTTGTGGATGCTGCTCGTTTTTATAACCGCGTTTTTGTGCGACCTCGGCGGTACTTCTATTATGTTTTTTAATACTACTGGTAGAAGCCTGAATCTTCATACTATTATTCATATGGTTAGCGGTTATGTTGCCCTGACTATAATGTCCGCGCATTTATGGTTTGCGATTCAAGCTATTAGAGGCCAGGCGTGGTATGCCAAAATATTTAATCGTTGCTCAATCTACGTTTGGCTTGCTTGGCTAGTCGCCTTTGTCAGTGGCATTCCCAATGTTTTATAAACAAAACAATTAAGTAGAAAACAAAAAAATAACAACAGGAGGCAGTATGTTAGTGAAGTCAGAGCAAAAAGATACTGTTTTGGGTGGTTCAGATAGTATTAATGTTAATGTAGTTTTATTGTGCGGCCAAAGAGTTGATTTGCATTCAGATGTTCTTAATTGTCATAATAAGAAAATCTTTTATCAACTAAACTTATTTCAAAACGGAGATTATCTTGAAGATATTACGGAAAAAGACATTAAAGTTTTGGGAGATGTAATTGATGAATGTATTGGCTTTTCTTGGGATCAGCCAATTGTGTTGGTTGCTTTAATAAAAGACGGTAGTTCACTTACTTCTAAAGATTACAAAATCAAAGCGTTAATGGAATCAGCTTTGCGTAATGCAAAAAGAAATTATGTACTATATTATTGCGTAACAAACAATGAAGCTTATAAAAAATTAAATATCAAACTTTTGTAGAATACAACAAACCCGTTTACTGAAGAGTGGTGAACGGGTTTATTTAATCAACTGCTTCACTGCTTCGCAGCAGTGAAGCAGTTGATAGTTAAGTAGTGGCGGTTTATGATTATATCGGACGGTTATTATCTAAGTCGTATCAAGCAGTTGGTGAGTAGCTTTATTCAGACTGTTTATTGCCCCTTTCCCTAAACCACTCGTCTTCGGGGATAGTTGATTCGTCTATTTTATATATACCGACCTTGCGGTAGGAAAGGTAAGCGGGTAGTTCACCAAATTTGATTTTTAGGTTGAATATGCGATTGCGCAGCTCTTTTATGCTATCAGGTATTTTTAAAGGTTCGGTGAGTTCCTTACCCGAGGTTACCAAGGTTAATTCTTTAAGCCAGTTTACACACTCGGCAGTACATTGTTTCATTTCGTTCAATATATTTTGGCCGCTGGTTTCATCGTATTCATTAGCATTAATTTTATCAAAAATTGATTTAATGCCATTCCAGGCTTCTAAAGCTTCGCCTGGCGTAATAATGACCCCATCTAACCGGTCCAATACTTGAATGGCCTGGCCAACGGGCGCATCAGCCTGGCGCATAAGGTCAAAATAGCGTTCATATTCGTTTGGGTCAATGTTAATTTTAGAAAGCTCCGCCGTCCCTTGTTGTATTAATCTTTGGTGGCGGTCGGCCTTTGTTTCGGTCTGGTTTGAATTTTCCTTTAGCATTTGGTTATTGTAAAGGTTACGTTTAGGTAGTCAAATTATATTAGGCAATTCAGGCCGAGAATCTGTTCGCAAGCTTGTTTAAAATCATCAGTCAGTTTCACTTTATAAGGCGCGGCTACCTTTTTCCAGATGCCGGCCTGCTTAATTAAAAAGTAAACTGGTAATTCGCCGGGATGGTTAATTAACACCTGTTTTAAACTTTCAATGGTGCTGGGGTCGCTATCTATCGGTAAACGCAGAGTGCAACTTGGTGTTGGTTCGGAGTCTAAGGTGTGGCCACTTGTCCGTGGATTATAAAAATTATTGTGATTTACGGTAAAAGCCTTAATGTCAGTCAGGTTGACTTCGGCCGCCGCGGGTAGCACCCGCAGGTCATTCGCAATAATTTTTATCTCGCCGTCTTTGGGCGAAATTTTTCCTCGCACCAAGATTACTTCGTCAGTGTTTAGTTGGGGTCGGTATTTAAGAAAAGTTTCCGTAAATACAACTAGTTCTACGGAAGTATTTAAATCTTCTATAGTAATGAAGGCCATCAGGTCACCCCGTTTAGTGGTTATGGGCTTTATGGTTGTTGTTAAGCCCAGTACTATCACAGTAGTGTCGGCTTTTAAATTTTTCAGGTCAGACAGCGGTTTAATAAAATCGCGCAATTTATTCTGATATTCAGCCAGGGGGTGTTCGGTGATATACAGGCCGATGAGTTCGCGTTCCCATGACAATTTTTCCTGTTTAGTGGTGGCCGGCGCCTCGGCCAGCTTCAGACCCAAAGTCGTATCGGCACCGGCCTGACCAAACAAAGACGATTGTTTGGTATTTTTGGCCTTGGCGCTATTTTTGGCATAGCTTAACAGGACCTCCATAGAATCCAAAAGTTGCCGGCGTTCAGGGTGCAAACTGTCCAGCGCGCCGGATTTAATCAGGCTCTCCAAAGATTTTTTAGTAACCTCGCCGCCGGCCGTGCGGCGCAGGAACTTATCCAGGGTGTCAAACGGTCCGGCTTGTTTGCGTTCGGCGATGATTGAGCTTATTACTTGTTCACCTAAGTTTTTAACGGCCGACAGGCCGAAGCGAATTTTAGTGTCATCAATGACGGTAAAAGTAGACAAGCTTTCATTAATATCCGGCGGCAAGACTTCAATACCCAAGTGTTTGCATTCGTTCACGGCTTCAGCCACCGTGGGCAGGTCACCGGCCTCGGCGGTCATAACGGCTGACATAAATTCAGTGGGAAAATTGGCTTTAAGGTAAGCGGTTTGATAAGCCACAATGCCGTAAGAGGCCGCGTGCGCCTTATTAAAACCATAAGCGGCAAAAGGTTCAATTAATTCCCATAAGGTGCGGGCCTTAGCCTCGATTAAGCCGTGGGTGACGCAGCCGGAAATAAATTTTTCTTTTTGCCGCGCCATTTCTTTGATGATTTTTTTGCCCATCGCCTTGCGCAGCTTGTCGGCCTCTTCCCAGCTGTAGCCGGCGATTTCTATGGCAATCAGCAAAACATCGTCCTGGTAAGTGATAATACCGTAGGATGATTGTAAAATATCTTTTAAGCGCGGATCCAAGTACTTAATAAGTTTGGCGTTGTGTTTGCGCTTGATGAAATCGGGAATGGAGTTCATCGGCCCGGGCCGAAACAGCGCCACCATAGCCATAATATCAGTGAGTGAAGACGGTTTAAGTTCTTTCAAATAGCGGGTCATGCCGCTGCCGCCCAGTTGGAACATGCCCATGGTTTCACCCCTCGACATCAGTGTAAAAGTTTTTTGGTCGTTCAGCGGTAAATTATCCAGATTAACGTCCAGACCTTTGGTTTTTTTAATTATATTTATGGCATTACCCATGATGGACAGGTTGCGGATGCCCAAAAAATCCATTTTGACCAAACCAGCGTCTTCGCACGACCACATATCAAATTGAGTGATTATATTGTTGCCGTCCACATCATATTGCAAGGGGCAGTAATCAGTCAGCGGGGTGGGCGCAATTACCACGCCGGCGGCGTGAACCGAGGCATGACGGGCGCAACCTTCAACTTTTTTAGCCAGTTCCAACAGGCGTTTAACTTGCGGGTCTTGTTCAGACAGAGATTTTAGGTCAGCTGTTTCGTTTACGGCTCGTTCAATGGTCATGTGGAAACCTTGTGAGCCAAAGGGAATCATTTTAGCCACGCGGTCGCATAAACTGTAAGGATAGCCCAAAGCCCGGCCGACATCGCGCACGGCGGCCCGGGCCGCCATCGTGCCCAAGGTGACAATCTGGGCCACATGGTCCAGGCCGTATTTGGCCGTAACGTAAGCTATTACTTCGTCACGCCGGTTATCGGCAAAATCCATATCAATGTCCGGCGGCGAAGGGCGTTCCGGGTTTAAGAAACGCTCAAATGGCAATTTGTAAATCAGGGGATTAACCGTGGTGATGCCGATTAAAAAAGAGGTCAGTGAGCCGGCCGCGCTGCCGCGGGTGGTGGCAATAATGCTTTGTGCCCGGGCCCAATTGACAAAATCAGCCACTACCAAAAAATAACTGGCATAACCTTTTTTCATAATAATGCCCAGTTCGTATTCCAAGCGTTCACGCACTTCATCAGGCACGCCTTGGGTGTAGTGCATAACCAAGCCTTGCTCAGACAGCAAGCGCAAATAAGCTTCCGGGGTTTCGCCCTGAGGCGTGGGGTAGCTGGGAAAAAATCTTTTACCCAAAGGCAGTTCCACGTTTAATCTTTCAGCCACTTCGCCGGCGCAGTCTATGGCGGCGCCGTATTCCGGCAAATCCTGCCGCATGGCTTGGGCGGTTTTGAGGGAGTTATCAAGCCCGCGCGTGTTCAGGCGATTGGGGTCATCCACGGTTTTGCCGGTTTGGATGCAAACTAAAATATCCTGGGCTTCACCGTCGGCTGATTCCAAATAGTGCACGTCGTTAGTGGCCACTAAGGGCAGGCTTAAGGTTTTGCCTAACTCAGCCAGTTGTTTATTTAAAATAACTTGCTCCGGCATTTCCGGATGCGCCTGAATTTCCAGATAAAAATTATTCTCTCCCAAAATGGTCTGATAAGTGCGGGCGAGTTCCACGGCTTTAGTTTCATCGCCTTGCCTAAGGGCTGAGGGAATTTGGCCCTTAAAGCAGGCTGACAGGGCAATCAGCCCTTCGTGATATTGCCGGAGTATTTCCAAATCTATCCGCGGCTTGTAATAAAATCCCTGCAAATGCGCCAGGCTGATTAATTTTAATAAATTTTGGTAGCCGGTTAAATTCTGGGCCAGCAATATTAAGTGGTTGTTGGCGTCGTCCAGGCGGGCTTGCTTGTCGGTTAATTGGCGCGGGGCCACGTAAGCTTCCACGCCTAAAATCGGTTTAAGGTTATTGGCCGTAGCTTCTTTGTAAAATTCCACCACGCCGTGCATCACGCCGTGGTCGGTTAAGGCCAGGGCTTTGAACCCTTTTTTCTTGGCATTGGCCACTAAATCGGGGATTTTCGGCAAGCCATCCAGGAGCGAATAATGCGAGTGCACGTGGAGGTGAACAAAGTCTGACATACGCTAATATAGTAGCGAGGTAACTCTAGGTTGACAAGACGGTTCTAAACGCAGGCTTGATTAGGTGAAGCAACCCCGGAACTTATCTAGCCTTCGTCGTCCCGATGTGCATCTCTGGTGCCGGGGGTAACATAGAGATAAATAGTTTGTGTGTCAAAAATGTCCGGTGCCGTCATGGCGGCATCCCGCAAAATTGAAATTTTTTAATAGTAGGTGCGGTGACCGGACATTTTTACACAAGGTAATAAATTGGTTAAATAGAGTGGTTAAGCTAGTTGAGTTGTGTTAACGCCCGGTGTATAATTTTATTTGGGCGATAAGTTGCAAAAGTACCCCGTGATTTAATTTGGAATTATGTTAATTAATCGCATTCCACCACTTTGTCTGCCTTCAGTATTATTAAAGTCAACTTGGTCTTTAGGGGTTAGTTTTTTTGTTTTCGCAGTTATTTTTTTTATACAACCTTCCTTTGTTCAAGCTCAAATTGTTGATATTTCACAAACCGTTACCAACGGTTTTTGGAATGATCCCATAATGCGGAGCAATACTACGGTTTGGCACAATATCGGCCAATCTTTTTTCCTAATGCCACTAGTATTAATGGCATTAAAGTATTGTTAACGCGTTCAGCCGGCACCAATCAAACTAGTTATTATTTGGATTTATACAAAGGTTCACCTACTGTGCAGGCCAGTTATGTCAGTTTGGGCCAAGCAACACTTAGTTATACTTAGGACTTACGCCTTTGCGTAATTTAAGTAATTAGCGATAGAAATTCTGGTAATAGATACTTTTTGTTCATACCAGCTCGTGCCTTCCGCAAGTCTTGCTCTTTCCAATTTAAAGAATGTCATAAAAGCAGCGAAGATGTG
>JACRFM010000045.1 GCA_016234305.1 Candidatus Kerfeldbacteria bacterium | reverse complement strand
AGAATCCTCTTCCGGGCGAACAACCGGTGCCACCGGAGTCTTTTTCTTAGTCTCAGCTTTAACCATCGTCATAATAAAAGTTAATTCACGGCCAGTTTGCTAGATAATGAGAAAGAACCAAGGATAAATTACTTTAAGTTATTTAATAATCTTAGTAACCATGCCCGCGCCCACCGTCCGACCGCCTTCGCGAATAGCGAAACGAGTTTTTTCCTCTAAGGCCACCGGCACAATCAACTTAACACTTATTTTTACTTTATCGCCCGGCATAACCATTTCCGTGCCTTCCGGTAAGATAATCTCACCGGTCACATCAGTGGTACGAACATAGAATTGCGGCTTATAGCCTTTCAAAAATGGCGTATGACGACCGCCTTCTTCTTTGGTCAGAATGTAAGCTTCAGCTTCAAATTCGGCATGCGGGGTAACTGAACCGGGTTTAGCCACCACTTGACCGCGCTCCACGTCGTCTTTTTTCAAACCGCGTAACAATAAACCAGCATTATCACCAGCCCGGCCTTCGTCCAATTGCTTATTAAACATCTCAATGCCGGTAATAACTGTTTTTTGAGTATCGCGCAAACCCACTATTTCCACTTCATCATTAAGCTTTAAAGTGCCGCGCTCAATACGACCAGTCACGACCGTACCACGGCCTTCAATCGAAAAGATATCCTCAATCGGCATTAAGAACGGCTTATCGGTTTCGCGTTTGGGTTCGGGAATATATTCATCCAAAGATTCTATCAGCTTTAAAATTGCCTGAAAATTAACATCATCTTTGTTGCCGGCCTGGGCGGCTTCCAAAGCTTTCAGAGCGCTGCCGCGGATAATCGGAGTAGTCTCGCCGGGGAATTCATATTTCTTTAATAAATCACGTACTTCCTCTTCCACCAAATCAACCAAATCTTTATCGTCCACCATATCAACCTTATTGAGGAAAACCACAATGTAAGGCACGCCCACCTGGCGAGCCAATAAAATATGTTCACGGGTTTGCGGCATTGGACCGTCGGTAGCGGACACCACCAAGATAGCACCATCCATTTGCGCCGCGCCGGTAATCATATTTTTGATATAGTCGGCGTGACCCGGACAATCTACGTGAGCATAGTGACGCTTGGCCGATTCGTATTCAACGTGAGCCGTATTGATAGTAATACCACGAGCCTTTTCCTCAGGAGCGTTATCAATCTGGTCCACGCTCTTGTCTTGCGCAGTAAAACCAGCCACTTTCAGAACCTGCAAAATAGCCGCCGTCAAAGTGGTTTTACCGTGGTCAACGTGGCCAATCGTGCCAACGTTGATATGCGGTTTGGAACGATCAAACTTTTCTGCCATAAAATTTACTTCTCCTTTTAGGATTTTAGATACTCGCGACACTCTGTTTAAACCCGCCTGCTGGGGGGCCCTTGGTCCGATATCTAAACCTTAAATTAATATCATTAATTATGAATAAATGCGCTTTAAATAACAAAATTAGAAAAGCGGTTTGGGTTTATTTTGCTCTTAAGTTCGCCTAATTTTGCTTAGTTAACCGATTGTTTTTTAGTAGAGATGTTGATAACTCTAGCATAATCTTAAAACTTTGGCAAGACCTTGGTAAAAAAACTGATTTATAACGGTTCGGGATAATACTGGTCATCGTCCGCCACCGAGCCAGCCAAGGGGCTGATATCTTCTAAAACCGGCTCCGCGCCAGCCGGACTTGGTAAATTAGTTTCCGCCGGCGCGGCCTGGAGCAACTTCTCATACTCAGCCAGGGTCAGCAAAACCACCGGCTCGGCTGACGGCATTATCACCACCACCCGCTCGCCCCGCTGCAGCAGAAAACTTAATTTAGTTAAATCCAGGTTTGACATACTAATTAGCCTTTTTGTTTATCACCAATTATAGTTTCAGCCACGTGCCGCGGCACTTCGGCATAATGGTCAAATTCCATAGTATAAGAACCCCGGCCCTGAGTCATGGAACGAAGACCAGTAGCATAACCGAACATTTCGGCGAGGGGTACCTTGGCATCAACCACTTTAAGACCGGTCCGGTCGCGCATTTCCACAATCTGACCGCGCTTGGAATTTAAATCGCCAATCACGTCGCCCATATAATTCTCCGGCGTAACTACTTCTATTTTCATAATCGGCTCCAAAATTACCGGGCCAGCCTGGCGGCAAGCTGATTGAAAAGCCATCGAACCGGCAATTTTAAAAGCAGCTTCGGAAGAATCCACATCATGGTAAGAACCGTCATAAACCGCGGCCTTAACATCCACCATTGGATAACCGGCCAAGACGCCATTTTCCGTAGCTTCTTTAATGCCTTTTTGCACCGCCGGAATAAACTCCCGGGGAATAGTGCCGCCTTTGATTTCATCAACAAATTCATAGCCCTTACCGGTTTCCTGTGGCTCCACCCGCACCCAGCAATGGCCATACTGACCATGACCGCCTGTCTGACGAATATATTTGCCTTCAGCCTGGGCCGTACGGGTGATGGTTTCTTTATAAGCCACCTGCGGCCGGCCAATATTGGCCTCCACTTTAAATTCACGGCGCAGACGGTCAACAATAATTTCCAAATGTAATTCTCCCATGCCCCAAATAATAAGCTGGCCGGTTTCCTCATTGCTGCGCACGCGGAAAGTCGGGTCTTCTTCCGCCAATTTCTGCAAAGCAAAACCCATTTTTTCCTGGTCAATTTTAGTTTTTGGTTCAATGGCCAAGGAAATAACCGGTTCAGGAAAGACAATTGATTCAAGCAAGACCGGATGGTCAGCGTCACATAAAGTATTACCGGTAGTGGTGGCCTTTAAACCCACGGCGGCGGCAATTTCGCCGGCAAAGACCTCGGCTACATCCTCGCGCGAATTGGCATGCAGCCGCACAATCCGGCTGATTCTTTCTTTTTCGCCAGATGAGGAATTGAGCACATAAGAACCGGCCTTTAGACTGCCGGAGTAAACTCGGAAAAAAGCCAATTTGCCCACAAATGGGTCAGTCGCAATTTTAAAGGCCAGGGCCGTAAACGGCTCCGTATCCGAGGGCTTACGTTCCACAATTTCACCCGTCTTAGGGTCAGTGGCTTTGAGCGGCGGTACATCCATCGGTGAAGGCAAATATTCCACCACGCCATCCAGCAAAAACTGCACACCTTTATTTTTTAAAGCCGAGCCGCAAAATACCGGCACAATTTTATTGGCAATGCAGGCTTTACGCAAAACCCGTTTTAAATCAGGCAGTGGAATATCTTTACCTTCCAAATAAAGGTGCAACAATTCATCGTCGTGTTCGGCAATCGTTTCCACTAACTTATGGCGATATTCCTCCACCATCATCTTCATATTCTCAGGCACGTCTCTTTCCACCCATTCTTTACCCAGTTCATCTTTGTAAATGACCGCCTGGCGGGTTAATAAATCAACAATGCCCTGAAAAGTCTCGGCCGCGCCGATGGGCAGCTGTACGGGCAAAGCATTCTTGGTCAAGCGTTCATGAATAGAAGCCATGTCTTTATAAAAATCAGCTCCCATGCGATCCATTTTATTAATAAAACAAAGTCGCGGCACACCGTAATCATCAGCGTAACGCCAATTGGTTTCGGATTGCGGTTCTACCCCGGCCACGCCGTCAAAAACCACCACGCCGCCGTCTAAAACCCTCAAACTGCGCTTAACTTCCACGGTAAAATCTATATGCCCCGGCGTATCAATCAAGTTCAAACGATGTTCTTTCCAAAAACAGGTCGTGGCCGCCGCCGTAATGGTAATACCACGCTCCTTTTCCTGCTCCATCCAATCCATCACGGCTGTGCCTTCATCCACCTCACCAATCTTATAGGTGCGTCCGGTGTAATAAAGTATTCTTTCGGTGACAGTAGTCTTACCGGCATCAATGT
>JACRFM010000046.1 GCA_016234305.1 Candidatus Kerfeldbacteria bacterium | reverse complement strand
TATGTCGCGTGGGTTGATGGCCGCGACGGCTCTTCCGATATTTATTTGCAAAAATTTAATACTGACGGAATCTTTCAATGGACTAATGATTTAAAAGTCAACTACGGTTCTAACACCGCCAGTTTGCCCCAACTCGCAGTTGATAGTTCTGGAAAGCTAATAATCGCGTGGCAGGAAAATGATGGTTCAAATGATGATATAAAAGCGGCGACCTTTGGGACGTTCACTTCAACACCGACAGCCAGTGTGCCGCTACGAGTTTATGGAACAAAAACTATCGGCAAAGATGCCGGCAATAATGATATTTATAAATTTGACGATAACAGTTTCATAACCGATGGCGCCGGCGAACTGAATTTTAACGGATCAGATCAACCAAAAATAGAATGGGATTCTTATCATATTGAAATAATTGACGCCAGCTATCAATTGTGGCAGACAGAACCGCTTTTGCCGATAAACGTTAAACCTGGTACGCCCAATAATCCAATTACCTTAATACTAAAACAGACCAACGCGCCGAGACAAATTACAGATTTAAACCTTACTAATCCGACTGAAAATTCAATGAAGCTGGAATGGACAGCTCCCGGCAATCACGGCAATATCGGCACCGCTTCTTCTTATGATCTGCGCTATTCAACTTCAACTATTAACAGCAGTAATTGGAACAGCGCGACACCATTTGCGATCAATCCTCCGCTGGTGGCAGACTCAGAGGAAACAGCGACTGTCACCAATCTCGCTTCTGACACTGCTTATTATTTTGCCATCAGAACAACCAATTCAGATTCTGAGGTGTCAGTATTGTCAAATATTGCCAACAGAAAAACGGAAAAAGAGACCATAGCTCCAGCGGTAGTTAGCAATCTAACGGCAGTTGGCAACTCAACGACCAGTATTGTGTTAAACTGGACAGCTCCCGGTGATGATGCTAATGTGGGAACAGCGACATCTTACGATATTCGCTATTCAACTTCAACTATTAATGACGGCAACTGGGCAACGGCAACTCAAGCAACTGGAGAACCAGCGCCTCTTGTTGCAGGCACATCGCAAACAATGGAAATAACCGGCTTAAATCCAATTACTACTTATTACTTCGGTCTTAAAACTAGCGATGAAGTGCCTAATGTTTCTAACCTTTCTAATATCGCCAACGCCGCTACTTTGGGCGCCGGCTGGAGCCAGCCGCAATTAACCGCCGTTAGAAATTTATCCAGCAATATTGCTGGCGCAAAAATCCAAACTCAGGGAAATTATGTTTATATTATCAAAGCAAGCGGTAATCCAAATTTTATTATTATTGACGCGAGCAATCCGGATAATCCAACTGAGCTTGCCGGGGCGTTGAACTTGTCCGGAACATTATACAATATTGCTGTTGATGGAAATTATGCTTATATCGCCTCTTCTGATAACAATAAAGAATTGCAAATTATAAATATAACCAACCCAAATTCACCTTCTCTTGTCGGCTCCGGTTTTGACGTAACTGGAACCAACGACGCAGTAGGTATTTATAAAAAAGATTCAATTGTTTATCTGACTAAAACTGTTATTAGCGGCGCTGATGAATTTTTTGTAATCAATGTTGTCAATCCATCAAGTCCGTCAATAAGCGGTTCGTTAAATTTGAGCGGTTCGCCGCGCGAAGTTGTTGTTTTAAATAATTATGCCTATATTGCCTCTTCTGACAATAGCCGTGAGCTTGTTATTGTGAGCATTGCCAGCATGCCGCCAACTTTAGTTACTCCTTGCGCTGTTTGCAATCTGGCAGGCAATGATAATGGCCTTACAATCGCCGGTTTTGACAACACAATAATTCTTGGCCGCACCAACGGCATTAGCAACGGCTATCTTTATCTGTTCGATGTCGCTACGCCGACATCGCCAACATTGATCACAACGACCCCTTACAACGGCCAAAATGTTATCAATGATATTACTTTTAGCGATGATCATAAATACGCTTTTTTAGCAACTGATTATGACAGCGCGGAGTTTCAAATTGTTGATATCGCAACCAGTCCAAGCACTCCGGTAATGATCGGCTCTTATAGCTCCGCAACTTATGATTTTAACGGTATTGCTTATAACGTTGGCCAAGATAGAATCTATCTCGCTGGCGACGACGCTAATAATGAATTGGTTGTTTTGAAGCCGCAACAATAAATTAATTTTTAATTTCCAATTTTTAATTTTTAAATAATTTTTAATGCTACAATTTTTAAACTATCTTATAAAATAAAAATTAAAAATTAAAGCATTTCCGCCAGTTGGCGGATAAAAATTAAAAAATTTTATCATGAAAAAGGGTTTTACCATAATTGAATCAATGGTAGCGATAAGCATCGCGGTTATAATTATTTTTATTTTGGGCAATTATATTATTGACTCTTATAAAACAATCAATTTCGTCAATGAATTAAACGAAAATATTGAAGAGGCGAAAAAAGGAATCAACATTATGAACAACGAACTGCGCAAAGCCGCCAGCGGCGAAAACGGAGCTTATGCT
>JACRFM010000041.1 GCA_016234305.1 Candidatus Kerfeldbacteria bacterium | reverse complement strand
CGGAAGAGGAATCTAAGCCGCGGTTGCGAATTCGAATTCGGGCTTATGACCATAAGATAATTGACCAGTCAGTGCGGACAATTCTGGATACAACCTTGCGTACGGGCGCTCGCGTAGTCGGTCCGATTCCCTTGCCCACCGAACGCTCCATTTACACGGTCAATAGTTCCAGTTTTGTTCATAAGAATGCGCGCGAACAATATGAAATGCGAATTCACAAAAGATTGTTAGATATTCTTGACCCTACGTCAAAAACCATTGACGCTTTAACGAATTTAAATCTTCCCGCCGGCGTTGATGTTGAAATTAAAATGTAGTTTTCAAGGCTTGAACTAGAGCCTAGTGACGGTGGGTCCCCCGATGCACATCGGGGGACCCAAACCTACTAGCCGCCCTTGACACCTTTCAAGCCACGGAGCTAAAAACCATTATCCACTTTCTATTTATTAACTATTACTTTCATGTTTTTAAATCGTTAACGCGCAGATTAAGCTTAGAGTGGATTAAAAGTTAACGATTTATTTATTTTAAGCCCAGTAACAAAACTTCACTATTGCTCGCTTTTGGCACATGATATTAATCCCCATTTATAAAACTATGATTTCACTTTCAATTAATTTAAATTCTTTTTCACTTAGGCTCGTCTAAAGTGCCTAGTGAAGTTATTGTTACTGGGTATGACCAAGTTTATTCTCGCCCGTAAAGGCGCCATGTCGCGAATTTTCCAAGCTGATGGCACAGCCGTCGCGGTTACCAAAATTATGGCTGAGCCTTGCTTGATAACTCAAATTAAAACTACAGAGACTGACGGTTATCAAGCTGTGCAGCTGGCTTCGGGTACGCGCCGGAAGACAACTAAACCTTTGCTCGGTCATAGTAAGGCGGCGGGCGGCGCCGGCTTTCAGTTTATTAAGGAATTTAAAGTACCGGCTAGCGATTATAAAGTTGGCCAGAAGATTGAAGTGACGGCTTTTCAGCCGGGCGATAAGGTGGCGGCGACTGGCTGGTCTAAGGGCCGGGGTTTTCAAGGCGTGGTTAAGCGTCATCATTTTCATGGTCACCCCACTTCTCATGGACACAAAGACCAAGCCCGTATGCCTGGTTCAATTGGCGCGGGTGGCGTGCAGCATGTTCGTAAAGGTATGCGCATGGCCGGTCGTATGGGTAATGAGCAAGTTACCGTTCACAATTTAGAAGTGATTAAAGTTGACTCTCAAAATCATGAGTTATTGCTTAAGGGAGCCGTGCCGGGAGCTTATCGTGGTTTGATTCTAATTAAAGCGCAAAATTAATTTTTATGCCACCGGTCGCAACCAAAATTTTAAATCAGCAGGGGGTAGCCGTCGGGGAACTAGCTTGGCCGGCCGGTTTAACCAAATTGGTTATTAAACCAGTGGTGGTGCATCAAGTGGCTATGGCTTACGCGGCCAATCGCCGGCAAGGCACGGCTCATACCAAAGACCGCAGTGAAGTAGCCGGCGGCGGCAAAAAACCCTGGAAGCAAAAAGGTACCGGGCGGGCGCGCCATGGTTCAATTCGCTCGCCGCTCTGGGTGGGCGGCGGGGTTACTTTTGGTCCGCGCAAAGAACGTAATTATAGCCAGCGTTTGCCGGAAAAATTGAAGCAGCAGGCTACCGCCATGGTTATCAAAGATTATTTAGTTGATAATCGCCTGACAGTGGTCGAGGCTTGGCCGGCTGGCACTAAAACCAAAGTCTTGGCTGAGTTTTTTAAAACTTTAAAATTGACCTCGGCTAAGCCCTATTTAGTATTGTTAACTGACGAAGAAAAAACGCTTAGTCGCGGTTTGAGAAATTTGGCCAACGTAGTTTTGATGGGCGTAAAACAGTTTAATCTTTATGATGGTTTAAGGCATCGTCACTGGGTGCTCTCGCAAGCGGCCGCGCGCCAGTTATTAATTAAGGTTAAGTAAAATTTATGGCTTTATTTGCAAAAACTAGTACCAAGACTGTGGCCAGTGCGGTTAAGGCGATTAAGCGGCCGACTGGAGTTTTGTTATTGCCGGTGATGTCGGAAAAAGCCGTGCGTTTACAAAAACTCGGCCAATATCTTTTTGCGGTCCGTAGTAAAATTTCTAAAATTGAGGCCAAAAAGGCGATTGAATCAACTTATGGCGTTAGGGTAATAGGAGTGAATAGCGCTAAATTGCCTCGTAAGACAGTGCGGCGGGGACGGGTGAGCGGACAAACCAGGCAGCGCCGTCATATAATTATTCGTTTAGCTCCAGGGAGTTCAATTGAACTGGGTAAGACTGTTTAATTTTATGCCCAGTAACAAAATTTCACTATACTCGCAGCGGCACTCAGTAGATTTTCCATTTTTTAATAATATGACTCCAATTTTAACTTATTTAAATTTTATCTCACTCGGCTCGTCTAAAGTGCCTAGTGAAGTTATTGTTACTGGGTATGCCAGTTAAACTTTACAAACCAACTACTCCGGGCCGGCGCCATGCCAGCGTCTTGCAGGCTGTTCTTACCAAGCAAGCACCGCTTAAGTCTTTGTTGTTTGGTAAAAGACAGAGCGGTGGGCGCAATAACCAGGGGAAAATTACGGTTCGTCACCGCGGTGCCGGCGTTAAACGCAGCCTGCGTTTGGTTGATTTTAAACGAACTAAATATGATATCCCGGCACGGGTGGAGGCGATTGAATATGACCCTAATCGCACGGCTAATTTAGCCAGGCTGTGTTATCGTGACGGCAGTCGCAGCTATATAGTGGCCCCGGATGGTTTAAAGGAGAACGACAAAGTGATGTCTTCACGACAAGTGATTGAGCCCAAAGCCGGCAACCGTTTGCCCTTGCAATATATTCCCGCCGGCTTGTCAGTTCATGATATAGAACTTCACCCCGGTCGCGGCGGTGTGATGGTGCGTTCGGCTGGAACTTGGGCGGTGTTAATGTCGGTGGAAGCTGGCCATGCCCGCTTGAAGTTACCTTCTGGTGAAATTCGCAACGTGCCGGCTGAGGCATCCGCTACCATTGGACAAGTAAGTAATATTGACCATGCGAATGTTCGTTTGGGTAAGGCCGGCCGCAAAAGACTAATGGGCTGGCGTCCGTCAGTGCGCGGTAAGGCTATGAATCCGGTGGACCATCCTCATGGCGGCGGCGAAGGTCATAATCCAATTGGTTTGAAACATCCTAAAACGCCCTGGGGCAAACCAGCGCTCGGGGTGCCGACTCGTAAAAACACTAAAGCGTCTTCACATTTAATTATTTCACGACGTCCTAAAAGGAATAAATAAATTAATTTATGTCACGTTCACTCAAAAAAGGCCCGTTTATTGATCCTCGGCTGCTGCAGAAGTTAGCCCGGCTTAAAGTCGGCGATAAAACCGTGATAAAAACCTGGTCACGTGATTGCACAATTACGCCGGAGATGATCGGCTTTACGATTGGCGTGCATAATGGTAAAACGCATTTACCTGTTTTTATTATTGAAGATATGGTTGGCCATAAATTGGGCGAATTTGCTCCGACTCGTAAATTCCCCGGTCACGGCGGTAAAATGGCCAGAGAGCAAGCGGCCGTGGCCGCGGCGGCCGCTAAACCAGCAGCCGCTCCAGCGGCGCCGGCTCCAGTTGCTAAGAAATAATTTTATGGATATAATTGCTCGCTTAAGATTTGCCCGTTTGTCGCCGCGTAAAACCAAATTAGTGATTGATTTGGTACGGGGGTTGCCCTTGGCTCGCGCTTTGGCACAACTAAAGGTTTTGCCCCAGGCGCCAGCCAAGCCGGTTATGAAGCTGCTTAATTCAGCGGCCGCTAATGCCCGGCATAATTATAAAATTATGACTGATTTGTGGATTAAGCAAATAGAAGTCGGTCAGGGTCCGGTTTTAAAACGCTGGACACCGCGAGCCATGGGCCGGGCCACCCCCATCAGGCGTCCGACCGCCCACATTAAAGTAGTTTTGACGGATGAACCAATTAAATTAAAACAGCGCAAGGTATAATTTTATGGGACAAAAAGTACATCCAAAAATATTTCGCATCGGCGTGATTTATGGCTGGAAATCCAAATGGTTTTCGCAGCGTAATTACCGTGAGCAATTGGAAGTAGATGTCAGGCTGCGTCGTTGGCTTAAGAAAAAGTTACGCGGTTCGGCGGTGGCCGGATTGGAGGTGGAACGTGGCGCCAATAGTTTGGTGGTTACCATTCAGACGGCCAAGCCCGGTTTAGTTATTGGCCGCGGCGGCGCTCAAGTGGAAGATTTGAAAAAAGAAATCAAAGCTAAGTTTTTAAAAACCGGCCAGAATTTACAGCTTAATATTCAGGAAGTCGCGAATCCCATGCTGTCGGCGGAGATTGTGGCCGAAAACATGGCTTTGGAACTGGAACGTCGTTTGCCTTTTCGCCGGGTTATGAAGTCGGCCATTGACCAGGCCATGAAAGCCGGAGCTTTGGGCGTTAAAGTGGTGGTGGGCGGACGCTTAAACGGCGCCGAAATTGCCCGCACGGAAAAATTAAACGTGGGTAAGGTGCCGCTTCATACTTTGCGGGCGGAAATTGATTATTCCCGGACCGTGGCCCAGACCACTTACGGCATGATTGGTGTTAAAGTTTGGATTAATAAAGGCGAAGTACAGCCTCAGGGAGCTTTTAACGTCAATCAGGTTAATCGCCAGTTAAAGAAAGGGGGCAATTAATTTATGTTAATGCCGAAAAAAGTTAAATTCCGCAAGAGCCACCGGGGCGACCAAATTCGCGGCTTGGCCACCCGCAAAACCGCCTTAAGCTTTGGCACAGTTGGTTTAAAGACGCTGGCAGCCGGTTGGATTACTTCTCGTCAGATTGAAGCCGCTCGACGGACCATCACCGGGCACCTGCAACGCAAGGGCAAATTGTGGATAAGAATTTTTCCTGATAAATCAGTCACTGTTAAAGGCAATGAAATTCGGATGGGTGGCGGCAAAGGCTCAGTTGACCATTATGTAGCTCCGGTTAAGCCGGGTACGATTATGTTTGAAATTGACGGCGTGGAATTAGACTTGGCGCGGCGCGCGCTGCAGTTAGCAGCTTACAAAATGCCGGTTAGAACTTCTATTATTTATAAATCGTAATCTTATGGGACACAAATTAAAAGATTTTAAAGATAAAAACGAGACTGATTTACGGCGATTACTTCAGGAGTCCAGTGAAGAAATCAGAGATCTGCGGCGACGGGTGGCTCAGCAGGATTTAAAAAATGTGCGGGCCATTCGTTTGGCCAGAGTCAAGGTGGCGCAGCTTAAAACTTTATTGGGGGAGATGGCCAGTAAGATTAAGGGGAATTAATTAAGTTTTTATGTCAGAAAAAAATTCTACAACCAGCCGTCAGCGCCGTTTAGTGGGCAGAGTGGTGGCCGCTAAGGCCGCTAAAACCAGAGTGGTTTTGGTGGAGCGGGTTTTGCAGCATCCTAAGTATGGCAAGCGTTTTCGTTCCAGCCATCGTTTTGCCGCTCATGACGAAAAAAATATTTATCAGCTCGGCGACCAGGTGATGATTCAGGAAACCAGACCGATTTCCCGCACTAAAAGATGGCGGATTATTAAGAAGTTAAGTTAATTTATTTATGGTACAATTGCGTTCCATGTTAGCTGTAGCCGATAATACCGGAGCCAAAAAGGTCCAGTGTATTCGCGTACTCGGCGGCTACAAAAAACGTTATGCCGGCATTGGCGATATTATTACGGTGGTGGTTAAATCAGCTGAACCTCATGGTATGGTAAAAAAAAGCGAAGTAGTACCGGCGGTGCTAGTGCGCACCCGTAAAGAACACCGTCGCGTGGACGGCTCTTATATTCGTTTTGATGATAACGCGGTGGTAATTATTGATAAAAAATCCCGCGACCCCAAAGGCACTCGTATTTTCGGTCCGGTGGCGCGCGAACTCCGTACTAAGTGTTTTCAAAAAATTATTTCACTGGCGCCGGAGGTTCTTTAGTTTTTAAATTTTATGTCCAGTAACAAAACTTCACTATACTCGCCTTTGGCACGTAATCTTAAT
>JACRFM010000042.1 GCA_016234305.1 Candidatus Kerfeldbacteria bacterium | reverse complement strand
TTCAGTTCCACTATTGGCGCCATAATTGGTCGCCGCATCAGTATAAAATTTATTGGCTTTATCATTAACCGCTAAAGTATCATTATATTGCTGTGATGCTATTAAATAATAACCGCCGCAAGGAATTGCATCCGTCAAATCAGCAATTTTAGTTTGAGTTAATGTTGAACCATTATTAAAAATAGTCCACAATTTAATACTCATCGCACTCAAGTCCATAGCTGACGAAGGGCAACTGGAAGTATTATGAATTTCCACAAATTCTTTCAATCCATCGCCGCCTTGCCCAATCATCACTTCAGAAATAACGAGCGGCGCGCCGCCCATTCCGCCGCCGCCCATTATCATCATTGTCATATTTCCAGGTAATGTGCTACCGGACGTATTTTTGACACCACCACCATAAATAATTACTTGCGATTGATTAACTGTAATACCACCTCCATTTAATGTTAAACGAACAGCTCGAGGTTCTATCAGTAAAGCAGAATTAGGAGCTACTGCGTCTGCATCGCCATTTACTGACCCATTAACGTCTATTTTATAATTAGTCGCGGTTTGAGCGCTGGCAGTTTCAACTTCACTGGTGAATCGCACGTCAACTTGCGTCGTGCTAATAAAACTAACATTTTCTACGCCAAACTGATTAAACCATGTTGGCGGCTGGGCATAAAGCCAATCATTATTTTCTACGGGAAAAGTATAAGCGCTACCCAATGTTGCCGTAGTTGGCTCGGCAACAGTAATCCAATCAACCGGCAAAATGTATCTGATTTGATCAGTAGTCGCCCAACTACCGGACGTTGTTAAAGCCACAATATATTCGCCGCCTGTCCAAAAATCTGTTGGGATAAAATTTTTCGCATTACCATCGGCATGGTTTCCTGTAGCCGCGATAGGAATAGTAACAGCGCTACCAATAGCGACTACCGCTGTGCCATCATCAATTCGTTCATTATCTGGAAAATTATACATCCCGCTAGTAAAAGTTGTTCGTTTATAAACCCGCAATGATCCAATATGATTAGCGGCTATCGTCGTAGCATTAGCATGCGCCACTAAATTAATTTTAATATTGGTTAATGTTGCGTCGCTGGTTTTTTTAATATGAAAACTAAACAACGGTATTGGCTGGCTGGAAGCTGGAATCACCGTGCCATTGGGCGGAATCTGAAAACATGGTTCAGTCATACTTGTGCCGCAACCATTAAATTGCACCGTCGTACTCACCGCCGCGCTTGCCGCTGGCACAAAAACCGCCATCTGCAGTCCGACGCTCCACAGAGTCATCGTCAATAATAAAACCCAACTGGTGAGCTTGTTAAAAAACCGCTTCGCCCGAGTTGGGTTGATTCTAATTCTTTTTTTTGTCATAATTTCCTCCATTTATTTATTCCTCATTGCTTAAAACAATTTGGAATAATAAAAATAGTTTATAAATATTGAAAAATATTTTTTATAAAATAAACAACATTTTAATTATACAACAAATTCTTTTTTTTGGCTACGCGAGTAGTCTGTTGATAAAATTAAATTAAGTGCTATCGCGCGCATTTTTTTACAATCATAACATTTATTAAAAAATCGCATTGCAATAACACCGACCCTCCCCCTACCCCCTCCGCGGGAGGGGAGACAACATACTTCTTTTCACTGGCATGGAGTTTCATAGCATCCCCTCCCTCTGGAAGGGAGTTTTATAGCATCCCCCCTCCCGCGGAGGGGCGAGGGGGAGGGTCATATCGGAGATGGAAATGGATAAGTTTCGCGGTGAATAAAACAGATATTGAAATTCCTCTGCGATAAAATACCCCCTCCGATGGACAGAGGATTTGTTTGCCATCTGTGAATTATCTGTAATTATCCGTGAGTAATCCGTTTTATTGAACTGGCTGAGTCTCTAGTTCTGCCGGCTGTGTTTGCTCAGGCGCTTGCGGCTTCTGCGGTATAAACTCTTTCAACTTTGACAGGTCGTTGAACGGCTCAAATTGTTTCGGTCCCCGCTCCCAAGGTCTTTCCTCCTCTTCGCCAGTCAATTCACTCATCTTATTCTCAAACTCCATCTTTAAAGTTTCCAAATCTTCCAATGAAGCAATAATCTCCTCTTCGTCAAAATCTTTTGATTTGATTGACTTCACGATTCCATCCCCTTTGCTTTTTGCCTCGCTTAAAAGTTCTTTTAATTCAGCGGTATC
>JACRFM010000043.1 GCA_016234305.1 Candidatus Kerfeldbacteria bacterium | reverse complement strand
GGCTAGCGCGTCCCGTTGGACAGCGGGAAGGTCTGAGGGCGTCATACCAGTGAAATAAATTAACACTGTACTGTAATACATTCATCGGGGATTGGCGCAGTTGGCTAGCGCGTCCCGTTGGACAGCGGGAAGGTCTGAGGGCGTCATACCAGTGAAATAAATTAACACTGTACTGTAATACATTCATCGGGGATTGGCGCAGTTGGCTAGCGCGCCTGCTTTGGGAGCAGGAGGTCGCGAGTTCGAGTCTCGCATCCCCGACCAATCAAAGCTTTACTTCTTTAAAAGCTAATCAAAGGGTTAGCGCGTCCCGCTGGACAGCGGGAAGGTCGTAAGTTTCACCCTGCCTCCCGGCCATGAGCTTGAGGCCGAATGGCGGGTGATCTCCAGTCGGGATGACAACTCCCAATACCCACCACGCTGAGCGTGGCCTCTGGCGGCGTTTAACGCCGCGCCACTAGCGAAGCGTGTTTATAGTCACGCTTAGCGCGACACCAACCAATATGTTGTGGCAAAAAATATTAACCTTGCTTATAATAGCAGCAGGCGAATCACTCATGATTGTGGCCCAAATCTTTGGAGCCAAAGCCAGCGCCGCCGGAGTCAGCCTCGGACAAGTTTTAAAATTAAACAATTGGTACAGTTGGGCTTCAATAATCGGAGTGTTCACGGTTTTGGCCGGTTATCTTTACGGCATCAGAATATTTAATAATATTTGGCTGGTCACCTTAACGAGCTGGACGGCCCTGGTGATTGCCGAGATAATTCTGGCCCGGCTGGTTTTCCAAACCATACCCCAGGGAACTGTTTTAATCGGTTTTTTATTAGTCTTAAACGGTTTTATAATTGCCAACCTTTAAATTACCCGTCACCGTGCCGCGGTAGCCAAAACTTGCCTCGCCAAAACGCACTAAGGTAAAATACCACCACGCCTGGGTAGCTTAAGTGGTAGAGCGTCCCGATGAACATCGGGAGCGTCGACTTCTTTTACAAGTACTCATCACTGTGCCGCGGTAGCTCAGTGGTAGAGCGCAGCCCTGAAGAGGCTGGCGTCGTCAGTTCGATTCTGACCCGCGGCACAGTGATGAGTACAACCAAACCTTGATTACCAATAAACTAACCAGCAAATATCTCTCCGTCCACTTGCAAGATACATTTTTTATGTCCATCGCCCCGCCAAAATTTGAAGACTTTACCAGTAAACTTATCAGCTGGATAGGCTCCAAATCATCTTTATTCATTCACACCCTGCTCTTTGGCGTTTGTATCGCTTTGGGCTGGCTGGGGGTTGATATGCAAAAAATTTTGCTGATCCTGACCACGGCCGTGTCGCTGGAGGCAATTTATCTGTCCATTCTGATTCAATACAGCGTCAACCAGCAGGCGCATACCATCAAAAGCGTAGCCAAAGATATTGAAGAAGTAACTGAAGATGTAGATGAACTTTCTGAAGACGTGGAAGAAATATCCAAGGATGTGGACGAAATCTCCGAAGACGTGGAAGAAATATCGGAAGATGTAGAAGAGATTTCGGATAATTTAACCAACCAAGCAGGCAATCAAACGCCGCTGGCTAACCCCGTTACCTATGACACCCTGGAACATCAACTAAAACAGCTGCTGATTGAGGTGCAACAACTTAAACAACAACCTACTGTTATAAGTGCAGATCCATCGGCCGCCAAAAATAAAACCTAATTCCTCCGGCAACCCATGGTCATTATTTAAGGCGGGTATCGTATAAATTGTAGGTGCTCTCTTCATCCTCCGTAGCAGTAGATAGAATTCATATAATATTACCTACCAACAAATTCCACATTAGACAACATAAACCTCACGTAGTGTGAGCGGTTATCATATAAATTAAATTCCAGGTGTTTTCTCCCGCACCTATAATCATAAATCCTACATTTGGAGCGGGTATCATATAACGGTCATTATGTGAGTTTTCCAAACTCATCACGCGGGTTCGACTCCCGCTACCCGCTCCAAATGTAGGAGAAAACTGGCGGGATCCCGCTTGAGCGGAACAAGCTGATGAGGGGGGTTCAATTCCCTCTGCCCGCTCTATGCGGTGTAACGCAACGGGATCCTCGCAGCCGGACGGATTCACTTCGTTCATCTCGTCGCTGCGGGACAAACTCATCACGCGGGTTCGACCTCAGTCCTCCGAAGCTTCAGTGAAGGACGGACTCGCCCTGTCGGCCAACTGGGCGGGCGCTACCCGCTCCAGAATCCGAGTTTCAGACAAAAGACCGACTTTTTGTGGGACGCGCGGAGCGCGTGGAATATTGGCTTCGTCACGAATTTTTGATAAAGTAGGTTCGAGTGAGGTCGTAAAGACGCTCCAACAAAACCACTCAATACTTACTGGGTATTTTTGTTTACCCCAAATGGAACAACTAAACCGCTTTACTTCAGATAGTGCTTAGACTTACTTACCCAAACTCCAGGCTGCTTCAAAAAGTGTTCTATAAGTTAAGGCAATCTCTTTGTTCTCAATTACAATAACCGAAACGTCTCCTGCTAGAGAAAATATAACCAGCTTATTGCCCAGGATAAGATTGTCAGTACTGCCGAACTTAAAGTTAGGTGGCAATATACGCACCTGATGGTGTGACCCTCGAAATGATTTAATTTCTTCAAGCCAATGCTTACCGTCTGTATCGCCGCAATTGAGTTCTCTGATTTTGGGATTTTTAATTTTACGCAGAATTTTCTTGTATTCAGTAATGGCTTCAGGTATGTACTGACGCAGGGCACCTATGTTAGCAAACCAGAGCGCTTCCTGTTTATTATTCAGCGATTCGTATAATTCTTGATACAGTAGTCGCACACCTTCTAGCCCTTCGAAGACTTGAAGCTTTGGTTTATTAGAGGAATTGTTATGCAACGCGACTAACTCGGGCATCATTTCTTCGGCACGATTGGCACGAGAGCGAACTCTTTCAACCAGCCGTCTGGGGTGCGCTGCTGAATAAAAAAGTCTCTTGCCTATTCTAGTTTGAGATAAAAAGACCCATAACTTCAAGCTGATTTACCACTAAATAGGTGGTGGGTCTTTTTAGTTGTGATTTTCTAGCCAGATCGCTAATGAAAGCACTGCCAAGTTCTAGGGCAGCTAAATAGAGTGCGGATTCTTTCTCGGTTAGCCCAAATTGTTGTAGTTCTTTAGCGTCAATAGACATAGTGTAGTTATCCTATCCTAGATTGTAATAATTGTCAATAAAATTGACACATGTTTTAATTTGTATGAATTTAGGTTAATAAATATGGGCTTTTTTAATTGTAAAGTAATATTCATATTGACATATTTTCTAATTATGAAAAGATGAGACAGTAAACCAAAATAACTCACCTTAACCTTAACATAACAAAATTCTAAGGAGTTAACTATGAACCAAAAAAATCCACTATTAAAACTGTGCGTCAATTTGGCCGGTACGAGCTCATCGGGCCGGTCCACCTGCCACTTCGCCTCACGAACGGCAATGTCACCACTGGTTTCACGCTTTGGTACTTTGAATTTACGGGCGGCAAATACGCCGCACTTACCATGGGCAACTTGAGGCAAGCAGTCTGGCCGCTGGCGCGCGTTGAATCGGTCTGCATCTGGGGACATTTCTTTGACTCGCAGTACTGCGATTGTGAATGGCAACTCGGAGAAGCAAAGAAAAGAATCGCTGAGGAAGGAGGGGTATCATCGTATTCGCCTTTGATCAGCACGGCAAAGCCGTGGGTCTCCGCAACCACTTCTTGGTGTATTCAGAAGGATATCGCCGAAAACACGAATTTGTTGTTGACGCCTATACGTCACTTGGTTTTGATGAGGATTACCGCACAAATTACGCAGACGTGGCCGATATTCTGAAACACTTTGGCGTGAAGCGTGTCCGCCTCATGAGTAATAATCCTCAGCGCATAAAACTTCTCAAGCAGACAGACATTCAAGTACGACGTACATCTCTAGAAATGCCGCTCACCGCCTGGAACCGCGAGGAGCTGGTGACTAAGAAAGTGAAGTTAGGCCACCTCTTGCGACTTGATGCGAAGAAGTAATCTTTCAAGTATATTCTCATTTCTCGTTCGATAATCAAAAAATTTTTGAGTAAATTAAACGTACCTTAAAAAACAACGTGAGGAAAAAATGAAAGATAAAAATTGGCCGTTCTGGCTTAGGACTATCTTGATTATAGCAGGCTCATTTGCTGGCTGCTTTATATTGATGCCTTTAGCTATGCATCAGGAGTATAATATAACCCAAACATACGTCTGGCGCCTTTTGTTCGCAATTGTAAACTGGTGGTTAGCATTCCTTATGCTACCGCAAATGTTCTCAATCGAAGAGATCCGCTATGAGAAGAATTGCCTTATGGAAGAAGCCATTCTATGCCTTGATTGGCATCGCTACAATTGGGCTCGCGGTGCTGCCACCTGCTTACTGGCTGCTAAGTGAAGGGATTAGACCACCAACTGACGCACAAACGCTGCGAATAATCCAAGGCATATACCTTGCATCAGTCGTGGTGTATCTACCAAGCCTATTCACATTCATGAGCAACTTCGTGACGCAAGATAACGAACTTGTTATTCGCAATGGCCATGAAGTAATCTTGCCAGGAATGGGCTATCGGCTCGCGCCTTTCACCAATAACGTATGCTACCTTAAAAAGCGTACAGAGCTATCGACAGATTTATTTAAGGTGACGTGCGCTGATGGAGCCTACAACCTAAAGGTTGCGTCGGCAATGGAAATCGATATAGGGAATGCCGTAACGCGCGACATTAAAGAACTTAACTTCGCTGAGGCGCTGATATTAGCAAATAACCAATGCAAGCAAATCTTAAAAGCCGCGGCGAGCGAAAAGACCTATGGGCAACTCTTGATGGGGAAAACGGTGACTGCATCAATAGAAAACTTATCTGGGCTATCGGTTGCGTTAATAGTACGAGTTGAGGCAAACGATAGATACTACTACCCAACCGGGAGCGGCCCGGCTGAACTGTAGTAAGTTCAGTTGCGTTAATTTGAGCCAGGCACATCTACTCAGATGTACCTGGCTCCTTTTTTAGGTTATGGCTTCTAGTACCGCCACAAACTCCCTGCCAATACTCCGAGTGCTATACTGACCTTATGCCCAGTGATTTCTACCAGGCCGTGTACGAACTTGTACGCAAAATCCCGTCAGGAAAGGTGGCGACTTACGGACAGATTGCCGCTATCTTGGGCAAACCGCAGGCCGCGCGGCTGGTCGGTTGGGCTTTAAGCGCCTGGCCGCCGGATATACCTTGGCAAAGAGTAGTTAACCGGCATGGCATGATTTCCATAAACAACCGTCACGTCAGCAAAACCGCGCAAGCCGCTTTATTGACTAAAGACAAAGTCAAGGTTAGTTTTAAAAATGGCAACTACTGGATTAACCTTAAACGTTACTTGTGGAAAAATTAGTTATTAATAAAAATCATGTTCCGGCAAATCGCTCATAATTCTCTTATCCAAATTTCCGGCAAAGTCATAAGCACCGCGCTGGGACTTTTGATTGTCTCTTTAATGACGCGCGGTTTGGGCGCGGCTGGCTTTGGCCAATACGTCAGCGTGGTGGCTTATTTGCAATTTTTCGGCATCTTGGTTGATTTTGGTTTAACCATGACACTGGCGCGCGAACTGGGGCGGGGTGAATTTGCCAGCGAAACCGTGGCTGGCAATGCTTTTAGTTTCCGCAGCCTAACAGCCGGCGGGGCTTTCATTTTGGCGCCAATAGTTGCTTGGCTGCTGCCTTATGCAGTTGAAATTAAAATCGCTATTACTTTAACCAGTCTGGCTTTTTGGGCAACCTCAGTCCAACAATCTTTGGTTGGACTTTTCCAATACAAACTGGCTACCTGGAGCTTAACTATCGTGGAAATATTGAGCCGAATGTTACTACTCCTCGGTACTTGGTGGCTAAGTCGCCAGCAGTCAGATTTCCAAGCTTACTTATATTGGCTGACTATTATAAATATTATAACTTTAATTAGCACCTATCTGGCGGCGCGCCAGCTAATCCATTTCAGGTGGACCATAAATAAACCAGTCTGGCATAAACTTTGGCAAGCCACCTGGCCGATTACGGTCACGATTATTTTAAATTTGTTTTACTTTAAAGCTGACACGATTATTCTATCCTGGTACAAAACCGCCGCCGAGGTCGGTTTGTACGGCGCGGCTTATAAAGTTCTGGAAGTCCTGCTGGCCCTGCCGGCGATTGTGGGCGGACTGGTTTTGCCTTGGGCGGCGCGGGCCTACGCGCGTCAAGATAAATCACAAATCCAAAAAATTTATAGCGGCACTTTTGATACTATGTTAGCCGCCGGACTAGTGGTTATAATTGGCTCCTGGCTGCTGGGCGTACCAGTTATTACCTGGCTGGCGGGGACTGATTTTGCCATCGCCGGACGATTGGTTGGCATCTTAGGCCTGGCCACGGCTTTAATATTTATTGGCAATGCCACTGGTTATATTATTTTCGCCCTGGACCAGCAGAAAAAAATGATACCTTACTACGCCGCTGCTGCCCTAATCGGTTTGGCTGGTTACTTTATTTTTATTCCGTCCTATTCCTATTGGGGGGCGGCTTGGATGACAGTAGTAGTTGAATTTTTTATGGCCGCAGTTGGTTTTACAGTGCTGTGGCGGCAACAACTCAGGCCTTCGCCCGCGCGCTGGCCTAAAATTTTGCTGTTAACTCTGCTCAGTGGAACTATTCTGCTCTATGCCTGGCCGTGGCCTATTAAAATAACTCTGGCAGCGGCAGTTTATTTAATACTGCTGAAACTTTTCAAACTCTGGCCCCGAGGGTTAACTGCTAAAACTGACTTGGAATATTAGCCGGCTGACGGAGAGGTTCATCACTCACATCCCACTCTCATGCTCTAGAGCATGAGAGTGGGATAATTTTTGACTAAACCACAAAAATACTAATTAAAATTTATATTAAAACTGTACATGCCCATGCCGCAAACACCACTCAACTTACCTCGGGCCTCAGCAGCTGTCACCGGGATGTCAACTGTTTCCGAAGGCTGAAAGAAACGTTGATACCGCAGCTTAGGCACTGCTAAAGACACGGAACAATCATAACTATTACTCGTGGTAACGCGAATAACCGTGGGCAAACCAGCCGTAGCATTAGTCTGGCGCGGCGTATAGCCGCCCTTGGCTGAAATAGCAATCACCTGAGCGCCGTTTTCCATAGTCACATTGGCGCCTACCGATTCGGAACCGCCGCTGCTACTGCCAAGTAAGCGAGCCAACATATAAAAACTAAAGACCATAATAACCAGACTAACCAAAAAAATAATAACTAGTTTGGGTTTCATAATCAAAAATTAATTAAAGGCGAAATCAGCCCGACAATAGCCAAACTGTGCAATAAATTAATTAAGCCCAGGGCCACTACCACCAAGCCGGCGGTTTTATAAAAAACGCCGCGCCAGGGTTTTTGATTCAAGCTGAATGAACCAAAAGAGAGGAGTGACAATACCGGCAAAGTGCCCAGGGCAAAAGTGAGCATAATCATGGCGCCGCTGAAAAAATTACCAGTCGCCAAAGCATAGAACTGCATTGATTGCGTGAAACCGCAAGGTAAAAAGAAAGTCAGCGCCCCGACCAGACCGGCGCCAATCGCCCCGGTTAAGCTAGTGCCCTTAAGCACGCCGCGAGCGAAAACTTTGGGTAACCGAAGTTGTAGTTTTTTAGTAAAATGAAAGACCTCCAGTAAATTAAGCCCCAGGAGCACCATCACGACAGCGACTACAAAACCGAGTATGGTCGCGGTTGTAAAACTCATTTTAAAAGAACTTCCCAGTAAACCTAAAAATCCCCCCAGAATGAAAAATCCAGCGAGGCGCCCGGCGTGAAACAAAACTTGTGATTTCGCCTTGCCGCCGGCTTTAGCCGTGACCGCGCCGAGCGACAACACCAAGCCGCCAACTATGGCCAAACAAGACGAGGTGGAGGCTATTAAACCAATTAATAAAGCCGTAGCGTAACTCACTTTAGTAGTAGTTATCAAATTAACCAAACCGGCTTTTTGCAAAGCTATAAAACCAACCAAGATGACGGCCGCTAAAGGAACAGCATAAATAAACTCATCCAGTTTTCTGTTTCTAGCCCAAGCCTCGGCGCTTAAACTATAACCCTGCGCCAACACCACGGGAGTTAAGCGGCTGGCCAGCTCCTCAGCACTCTCGTGGCTATCAACCGCTACCCGCACCTCTTGTTTTGGTAAGCTAACTTTGGCACTGACTACGCCCGGGGCGGCTGTTAGTTTATCTTCCACTAGCAAGACACAGGCAGCGCAGTGCATACCCTTAACATGTAAAGTATAACTTACTATCATATTGATTTGGTTTTTAAACGTAAAGAATTAGCTACTACCGAAACGCTGGAAAAAGCCATAGCCAGACCGGCAAATATCGGCGACAATAACCAGCCGAAAACCGGGTAGAATAAACCGGCGGCGAGTGGAATGCCGATGGCATTATAAATAAACGCCCAAAATAAATTTTGTTTAACTGTTCTAATAGTGGCCCGAGAGAGCTTAATTGTCTGCCAGACTTTATTAATATCACCATGAAGCAGGGTAATGCCGGCTGACTCAATGGCAATATCAGTTCCACCGGCCATAGCCAAACCAACGTCAGCTTGAACCAAAGCCGGAGCGTCATTAATGCCGTCGCCAACCATCGCCACGATGTTACCCGCGGCCTGCAATTCTTTTATTTTATCAGCCTTATCCTGGGGCATAACTTCGGCTATAATTTCACTAATCCCGGCCTGACCCGCAATATATCTCGCCGCTAAGTGATTATCACCCGTCAGCATAATTACTTTAATTTTTTCTTTACCCAGTAAAACCACAGCTTCCTTAATATTATCTTTTAAAACATCACTCAGGGCCAATAAACCGACGGTAACACTATTTACCTCAACCACCACTACGGTTTTACCTTGCTCTTGCCAGGTTTTAATGGTTTCCTCTTGGTCAGCCGAACTTGGTTTGTGAATATAAATATCCTTGTTTCCCAGTTTAGCTTTTACACCCACGCCGGAGAGAGCCAAAAAATCAGTAGCGGCCATTAAATCTAAACGGTGGCTGGCGGCCTCGCGCATCATGGCCTTAGCCAAAGGATGTTCAGAAAATTTCTCCACACTGGCCGCCAGGCGCAAAATATCAGCCGATGAGTAACTCTCGCTCAAGCTGACCGTATCTGTAACCACTGGCACGCCCCGAGTGATAGTACCGGTTTTATCAAACACTACGGTATCAACCTGGCTCATTTTTTCCAAAAACTCAGCGCTCTTAACCAATATTCCTTTAGTTGCCCCCTTGCCCACGCCGACTATAATCGCGGTCGGGGTCGCGAGCCCCAAAGCGCACGGGCAGGCAATCACCAGTACGCCCACAAAACACAACAAGCCGTATGACAAGGCGGTGGCGAAACCTAAAAACATACTGCCGACCACTAGCCAGATAACGAGCGCCAGTACAGCCACCCCTAAAACCACTGGCACAAATACTCTGGCGATTTTATCAGCCAGGGCCTGAATCGGTGCCTTGGAGCCCTGGGCCTCTTCCACCATTTTTATAATGTTAGCCAGAACTGTATCAGCTCCAACCTTAGCAACCTTAAAACGAAAATAGCCTTGCTGATTAAACGTGGCGCCGACTACCATATCACCGACGGTTTTATCAACCGGAATAGATTCGCCAGTGAGCATGGATTCATCAATTGACGACTGTCCCTCCATAATCACGCCATCCAGCGGAACCTTAGTACCTGGTTTAACAATTACCATATCGCCCAATTTAACTTGGTCAATGGAAACTTCTATTTCCTGTCCAGCGCGCCAGAGCAGCGCAGTTTTGGCCTGCAGGTTGAGTAGTTTTTCAATGGCCTCGCCGGTTTTTAATTTAGAACTAGCTTCCAAATACTTGCCCAAAGTAACAAAACCGATTACTACAATCGTCACGTCAAAATAAATATTCTCGGGCAAACGCAGGGCCAAGCGAACCGATGGCAACAAAACCACCATCACGCTATAAAGATAAGCCGTCAATGTGCCGAGTCCAATTAAGGTATCCATATTAGCCGCACCATAGCGAATAAACCGCCCCACCCCTTGTAAAAACGGCCAGCCCACCCAAAACATAACTACCGTAGCTATTACTAAAGTAACTAAGTCAAACAGCTCCATTGAATAAGACAATTTTGGTACCCAGGGAAATGCCCGGGCGGCTATTTCCATTAGCATCAAGGCAAATACTGCCAAGGAAATTGGCAGAACAAATTTAGTTTTGGTTTTAAGAGCCACCAGCTCCGCGGGTAATTGTTTATCGGCCGCGGCTAAAACAATCAGGTGATTATGTTCACTGTTATTTAACCCGGTCATACTGTGTTTAGCTGCTTCAACTAAGGTATAACCAAGCGGTTTAATCTCCTTATTAATAAGCCCGAGCGCCAATGGATCCTTAGTATACTCAATCTGCGCTTTGGCCGTGGCAAAATTAGCTGTGACCTGTTTAATGCCAGTCAGCTTCATAAGTCTCCCCTCAATTAAACCGGCGCAACTGGCGCAATGCATGCCTTGGATGTTATAAGTTTTCATAATCACTAAAGTTACTTACGCTTAAGCTGGTAGACTTTTAAAATTTCCCGCTTGGCCTTGTCGGCCGGGCCGGAATTCATTTGGTGTAAAGCCAAATTACCTAAATAATTCTCCAACAAAATGTCTTCCACTTTGGAAAGCGCCTGCTTAACTGCCGAAGTTTGGGTAATAACATCGATACAATATTTTTTCTGGGCAATCATTTCCTGCAAACCCCTGACTTGGCCTTCAATAATCTTAAGCCGGCGAACAAGTTTAGTTTGACGAGCTGACAGCATATAATCTCATTATATACCCCCTGGGGGGTATTTGCAAGACCTGCCGTCCTAATTGGCCCCATACTCCCATTCGCGCGAATGGGAGTATGGGGTAAACAGCCTGATTGACACGAGTGAGCTATCTTTTTATACTGTGAACGTTTAAAATAAAGATGGAAGAAAATTCAACACTTCCTGGAGAGGTCGCATAGTGGTCTAGTGCGCTGGTCTCGAAAACCGGTACTCCCGCAAGGGAGTCGAGGGTTCGAATCCCTCCCTCTCCGCCAATTTTCAGAATTAGGATTTTGGGTCCCGATAGCTATCGGCGAAAATATACGAAAACGCAGACTCCAAAAGAAAATATCTCAAGACCGGCTTTCAAAGCTGGCCGATGTTGCTTTCTATACAATAGTAAAAATAGAATCCGGCGATACTCCTAATCCCACCATCAAGAGCATCAAAAAAATTGCTGGGGCTTTGGATGTATCCATTGACGATTTAATAAACTAAATATGCTGCGAAAATTTTTTTTATCGTTTTCTTTGATTTTAATATTCACCTTTTATATTCTATTTCAACGCGGCCGCGCTGAAGATGGAGATATTATTCTTCCGCCGGTAGATAAAAACAGGCAGCTTATTTTGACTCCCGGCACTCCTTCTGATACATCT
>JACRFM010000044.1 GCA_016234305.1 Candidatus Kerfeldbacteria bacterium | reverse complement strand
GTCAATCCTTTTGGTCTGTTTGTGGAACTGGACCCGGAAAGTCACGGCTTGTGTCACATTTCCGAACTAAGCCACCAGCCAGTCAAAGACCCTTTGGATATAGTAAAACCAGGCGAATCCATAAAATTCCGCATCATTTCTCTTGACCCGCAAGAACACCGCTTAGGACTATCTATTAAAGCGATTGACAAACCTAAAGAGGAAACTAAGGAAGAAGTTAAAGAAACCGCCAAGCAAACAACCGAGGACACCAAGGAAAAAACTGAAACCACCGAGCCAACCGCTCCTGATTCGGTTGCCAGCGCCGAGGAAAAAGTTGAGTCTACTGAAACTAAGTAACTCGGCAACTGACTTTTAGCGCGCCCTAAACTACAAAATAAAAGGGCCACAGAAGTGAATTCCGCGGCCTTGGGTTTATTTTAATATTTTTTTAATTCTTGTATAACCCTGCCATAAAAATCAACCGGAATAGTAAGACCATCTTTAGGCGGACATTTACAATTAAAGACGCCAGCTCTCGTAGAAAAATTTTCACTTTGTAACCAAATATCCTTAAGCGAAGTCTGGCGTACATTACCCTCTACTTTAATAAACCCCGGACAACCAACCACATTACCATTAGCTGTGACATATAAACCACAACCAATTTGATTGCAAGGGTTCATACCAACGATGGCCGAAACGCCTTCCTGTTCAATTTGTTTTAGAGTTTGCAGACCATTTTCAATATTAAAACGATATATTCGAATCGCTAAATCAATTTTCTTTTGTTCAGAAATATCGTTACGGGCGATAAATTTTTGGTTAATTTGCCGGCCGCTAGTCATTAAAAATACCGGTATCACAAACATATTACGCCGACGAGCCCAAGTGTAGATATAATATACTTCGTCGTAATTTACTCGCTCAATCGGATTAGGAGATAAGGCCAACCGAGTGGGTATATCTTTATTAAAACCAGCATCCACCAAATTAACCAAGGCTTGATTCCGTTTTAGGGTATAGCCGTCCACCTTACCCACCAATCTGTCTTGGACTTCGGGAATAAATGAACGACAACTCAACATAAAACTAACTTTTAACTTTATCAGTTCTTGACATAACTGACTGGCGGTATTAATACCTTCAGCTTCATAAATCTTTCTAACCGCGCCATCGTCACCTAAGACATGACCTTTAGTAAAGCAGGCT
Source organism: Candidatus Kerfeldbacteria bacterium (assembly GCA_016234305.1). Taxonomy (GTDB): domain Bacteria; phylum Patescibacteriota; class Patescibacteriia; order Veblenbacterales; family UBA10138; genus JACRFM01. The sequence continues at coordinate 13,900 of JACRFM010000044.1, read as the reverse complement.
AAACCTATTCCCCTGCCCGTCAGGTCTCGCGCGAACTGCAAAAATAACGGGCCCTCGGTTGGTTCACCGGCGCCGCAGATTTTTACCATTTGTAAACCCAACTTTCGGGCTTCATCTATTACTCTTAATAACTCCTGATATGTTAAATCTTGATAAAAACTGCGGTCTACCAAATTATATCGGCGAAAACACTCTGGGCAATACAAAGAGCATTTTCGTCCAAAATCAACATCCAACATTAAGAGTTTGCCTTGATTATTTTCAATTTCTTCACGTGAGAATAAACCAAAGTACTGCATGACATTGGGATAACCGATTGGAAATTGGCCAGAAAATATTTCATCAATAAAAGGAACTATTTCTGTTTTATTTTTATTTATCACGGTACACCTGTCTGTTTTATTTTTAAAATAGCTGATATTTAATAGTACAGCTACAGAAATTAATGTCAACATCTTATGACTTGGTAATATTTAAATATTCATATATCAATTATTTTGCTAATATAAAAGGAATATTAACAATTTTAATATTCTATGATATTGTCAGAATATAGTGACATAATTAAATTTGGCTAATTTAAAGATAATTTTACTAAATAATTGTCCACAACCTATGGATACAATTAGGGATAGCTTGATACAACTCGAACTAACTGACAAAGAAATTGAAATATATCTAGCTTGCCTTGAACTTGGTAACGCTACCGTACAAGAATTGGCAAATAAATCCGGCCTCAAACGCACTAACATTTACAACTATCTGGAAGATCTTAAACAAAAAGGGTTAATGACCGAAATCCAATATAAACATAAGACCCTGCTACTGGCCGAAAATCCACAAGTTTTAAAACAACGAGCTGAAGAAAAAATTAAAGAGGCTGAATCCCATTTACAAGAAGTTAATAAAATAATGCCAGAGCTTTTGGGTATTTTTAATCTGCCCGGTGAAAAACCAAAAGTTAAATTTTATCAAGGCGTTGCCGGAATTAAAAAAATCTACGATGATACCCTAACCAGCAGCGAAACAATCCACGCGTTTACTGATTATGAAAAAATGTTTACCGTCATGACGCCAGAATATATGATTAAATACGCCGAGGCGCGAGCCGCCAAAGGAATATTATTCTATACTCTCGCCCAACCTGGGCCGTGGGCGCAAAAAATGATCAACTTAAACAAAAAACACAAAAGAGAAATTAAATTGCTAAAGAACGTACAACTAGAAACCGAAATTAATATTTATGGCAACAAAGTGGCGCTACTAAGCTTTCGCCGACCTTACACTGGCATAATCATTGAAGATAGGGCTATCTCCCACACCTTAAAGACAATCTGGCAAGTGATTTGGAATTCTAAAAATAATTGAATCTAAATACCATTGCTATTTAAAGTGAGTGCGCGTCAGCGTTATTGCTAGCACCAACAGCTTGATTTTAAATACCCAAAAGGTATAATAATTGATACAGTTACTTAAACCAATTGCCCAACAATATTATGCGTACTATGATGAAAAATTTTTTAATCTTCCTGGCGTCTTTTTTACTTTTGGCCAGTTTATTTTCTCTTTATGACTACTCCGCCAGTAAAACAGAGCCGGTCAGTTTGGACCAAATTATAACCGCGCTGGACAACGAGACGGCCAAAAGCGTGGAAATTTCCGGCAATGAACTAAGAGCTACGCTGGTAGACGGTAAAATTATTTCCGCCAACAAAGAAGCCAGCGATTCGCTCTCAACCCTGGCTAAAAATTATAATCTTGACCCGGCCAAATTAAAAAAAGTTAAAATTGAAATCAAAGAACCGTCCGGCTTAATGTACTGGCTGTCTAATTTGCTCCCCTTCCTGCTGCCTTTCATAATTTTAATCGGGTTTATTTATTTTATGTCGCGACAAATTCAAGGCGCTAATATGAAAGCCTTGTCATTTGGCCAGTCGCGGGCGCGGGAATCAAACTCACGCGACAAAAAAAGCCAAGTAACTTTTAAAGACGTAGCTGGCGTTAAAGAAGCCAAGCAAGAACTGCAAGAAGTAGTAGATTTTTTAAAAAACCCGCAAAAGTTTCTTAACTTAGGCGCGCGCATACCCAAAGGCGTACTCTTGGTAGGCCAACCAGGCACGGGCAAAACCTTATTGGCGCGGGCCGTAGCTGGCGAAGCCAATGTAGCTTTTTTCCATATTTCCGGTTCGGAATTCGTGGAAATGTTCGTTGGCGTGGGTGCGTCCCGCGTGCGAGACTTATTCACCCGCGCCAAAAAAAGCACGCCCTGTATAGTTTTTATTGATGAAATTGACGCTGTCGGGCGGCAACGCGGCACGGGCCTGGGGGGCAGTCATGATGAACGCGAACAAACCTTGAACCAAATTTTGGTGGAGATGGACGGTTTTGAACCGACTACCAATATTATTGTTATGGCCGCCACCAACCGGCCGGACGTACTTGACCCGGCCTTGCTTAGACCAGGGCGGTTTGACCGCCGCGTCATGCTGGATCCGCCGGATATCAATGACCGCGAAGCGATTCTAAAAGTTCACGCCAATAGCAAACCACTGGCGAGCGATGTTAAACTACGCACCATTGCCGAACGCACACCTGGTTTTTCCGGCGCTGACCTGGCTAACCTGTTGAATGAAGCCGCTATCCGCGCCGCCCGCTTCAATCGCCCACAGGTACTACTGGAAGACTGTCTGGAAGCTATTGAGAAAGTAATGCTGGGCCCGGAACGCAAAAGTCACATTTTATCCGACAAAGAGAAAAAAATCACCGCTTATCATGAAGCCGGTCACGCTTTAGTCTCTCACTTTTTGCCTAACGCCGACCCGGTTCATAAAGTTTCTATTATTTCCCGTGGTCAAGCAGCTGGTTATACGCTTAAATTACCTCTGGAGGATAAATACATGCACACTAAATCGGAATTCGTGGATGATTTGTCAGTAATGCTGGCCGGCCACGCCGCTGAACAAGAAATTTTTGGTGAAGTTACGACTGGCGCGCAAAACGACCTTAAACAAGCCACCCGCCTGGCCCGTAAACTGGTCACTGAATACGGTATGTCGGACAAAATGGGTCCGCGCACCTTTGGCCAGAAAGAGGAACTTATCTTTTTGGGACGCGAGATTTCCGAACAACGCGACTACAGCGACCAAACCGCTCAAGCCATTGATGAAGAAGTTTCACGCTTCTTGCGTACGGCCTACAAGGTAGCCCAAACCTTAATCCGCAAACAACGGGCCAAGCTGGACAGTATTGTTAACGCCCTGGTAGAACGCGAAGTTTTGGAACGGGAAGAATTTGCCAAGTTGATGACCGCATAATATTACAATTTCTAATCTCTAATTCCTAAATAAATCACAATACCCAATTCCCATTTATTTGCTTGTGGATTGGGTATTTTATTTAGAAGTTAACAAAATTACCATCAACTTTTTTTCAGCGGTATAATTCTTATGGCTATGGAAAAAAACTTTTTAAAAGGCCTGTCAGCTTTGACTTTAGCAGCTGGATTTTATGGCGCTTACGGCATTTTCTCCCGTCTCATTGGAATTAACTTTGGCGTGTTTTATCAAGCCAGCGTCAGGGGTCTAATAATTTCCCTGCTACTGGCAATTTACCTGGCCATAAAAAACAATTGGCAGCGCGTTACTTTAGCTGAACTTCTTAAACTCAGCAGCTTAGGTATTTTAACTATTATATCTTACTGCGCGGTCTTTATAGCTTTTAATTATCTGGCTCTAGCTACGACCTTGTTTGTTCTGTACGCGGTTTCCACTATCGCGAGCTACGCCTTGGGCAGGATATTTCATACTGAAGAAATAACTTATTATAAAATTGTCGCGCTGGCCGTAGCGCTAGCCGGGCTTATCATAATTTTTTACAACGGCCTAAGGCAGGGTGATTTAAAATATCTACTCCTGGCCGCTTTGGCTGGCCTGGCCGCCGCTGGCTGGTATTCGCTGTCTAAAAGGCTTTACAAAAGTTATTCTATCAGCCAAATACTGCTAGTTGAGCAAACAACTATATTTATAGCCGGCCTAATTTTAGCCTGGTTAAACCAAGAAACTATCGCCGGACCAACCTTAAATACAGCCTGGCTAGCTTTGATAATTTTTGCCTTAATTACCATTTTTTCCGATGCCATAACTATCTATGGCTTCCGTTTTTTAACCTTGCAAACCGGCAGTCTAATTTTACTGTCAGAAGTTATCTTCGGGGCGCTTTTTGGCTTTATAATATTTAAAGAATCATTATCATTACCAATTCTGATTGGTGGAATTTTAATAATCACCGGCGTATTTATTTCCTACGCCCCGTGGCAAAAAATTAGAACAAACTGACGTCTCGACCATAATCTGGACTAAATAAATCATAACTATGAAAACTATTATAGGCATTATCGGTGGAATAGGTTCGGGCAAAGACACGGTGGCTGACTATATTGCTCGAAAATTGACGATGTCAGCTTATCAAATCAGCCAACCGGTTAAAGACATCGCTAAAACCAAAGGGCTTGAACCGACTAGAGATAACCTAGTTGAATTAGGAACGAAAATAGCCCAAGAAAAAGGCGCTGACTTTATAATTAAAGTTTTATTGGAAAGAATAAACCATAAAGCTATCATTACCGGCCTAAGACAATTACCGCAAATCGAATACCTAAGAAAAAATACCAAGCTTATTCTAATAGCCATTGAAGCTGAACCACGAATACGATTCAATCGGGCCACCGCCAGAAATAAACCAGACGAAGCTAAAACTATTGAGGAATTCATCAATAATGAACAATCTGAAAATAGCGGACAGCATATTCAAAGACTTTTTGACTGTATGAAATTAGCCGACTATACCATAGAAAACAACGCCGACTTGGAGTCTTTATTCAAAAAAATTGACTACCTACTTAAGCAGGAAAAGCTATCTTAGCAATATTAAAACTCTGATTATCTATCTAGAGTTCTAAGTTGCAAGAGGCACTCTTGTATTAAACCAAATTTATCTAGTATTGCTACCTAAGTTGTTGTATACTATAACCATAAATCACTAACATCAAAACCTATGAAAATCTACCGTGATATTCTGCAGCGCGCCTGGCACATTCTGTGGCGATACACCTGGCTTTGGCCACTCGGGCTATTTGCTGCCCTGGCTGGCAATGGCGGCGAGTATAGTTCGCTGGCTATCTCCAGTGAACGCGTGGCTAACCAAGTTAGCGCCTGGCAAACTCTGGAAGACAATCTTCATTCCAACCAAATTAGTTTCCTCTGGCAGGGAGTCAAAAACACTTTTGCCCAAGATCCGGTTTTAGCAGTCTGGTTATTGTTTGTCTTGGTGGTACTGGGGCTACTCGTATTATGGCTGGTAATTGTTGCCCAGGCTTCATTAATTAATGCCACGGGCAAAATTGATGCGGGCGAGAAAACCAACTTCACCCGTACCACGGCTGAGGCGGTAAAATATTTCTGGCCGATTTTTTTGCTAAATTTGTTGGCTAAATTTGTTATCTACCTGCTGCTAACCGTGGCGTTCCTGCCTTTCTTAATCACCCTTTTGTTCCATCCGCAAAGCCAATGGAACTTGGGGCTGCTGGTAATAATTTCTTTCATCATTTCCGCGCCGCTGTCCTTAATTGTTAGTTTTATTTTAAAGTACGCCGCTATTTATATTGTCCTGGCCAAAGAAAAATGGTGGACAGCTTTGGAAAAGGCTGTTGATTTATTCTTCCGCAACTGGTTAGCCTCGCTGGAAATGGCCGCCATTTTATTTACCATTAATTTAGTCTTAAGTTTGGTAGTTTTCCTGCTAATACCAAACACTATTTTGCTGGAAGTTTATGTAATGTTTAACGACTTTAGCTGGATAACCTTCTTCCGCGTCTTACCGACCTTTTTGCTCTTTCTGGCCGCCGGCACTTGGTTTGCCACTTTCCAGTATGTTGGCTGGACCCTGCTCTGGCGGCGTTTAACTAGCGAAGGCGTGGTGCCTAAATTAATCCGCCTGACCAGCAGTCTGCCCGGCTCGCTCAACACTTGGCTAAACCAAAAACCATTTGACGGTTGGAAAAAATAATTTTAACCCTATTTTAAAAGAGAGAACTTTGGTTCTCTCTTTTTTGATAATAAAACCTCCACGAGCTTATCTGGTCTTCGTGGCCGTGGCGAACGAAGGTGGATAAAAACAGACTACCGTTTAGGTGACGGTAGTCTTTAATTTATGTTATTCGTTTTTATTATCTTATTAATTCCCCTAGGTGCCCTCTGTGGCGAGAGCACCGTTTAACTCGTTCACAGTATTAATACTGTTTAGAGCGGGTCCTAGGCCAGTGATTGATTGGCACCTGGCTTTGACCGAGAGTGCGCCATTCTCGGCAATTTCGTCTAGTTTTTAAGTTCCATTTTTTATTTAACTTATTTTGGGCCACAGGTCGTCTTCCAGTGATTCGTAATGCTGCCAGCCGTATTTTAACCATGGCATATCAGGAAACACTGGCAGGGCTCTTGGCCATCGATCAAAACTACCAGGGCCAAATTTTTTTAGTTCTTTTTCCCCGCATTCCTTTAAGGGCAGATGCGCTCGCTTATTCCCGCTGGGGAAACAAATTTGAATTTCTTCTACGCTAAATAATTCCTTAATCGCCGTTATGAATTCTTTGAAACTTACTGGAAAAACAAAATTGGCAAATATGAAATCACTTGACAGGTGTTTATCATCAACCCAGATATACAACGTTTTGCTACCAGATACATGTATGACAAAGAATATTTTCACCATGGTTATAATTATGGATATTTGTTCTTGAGTAAACGTCTTCATTTTAAACTCCTTTTATATTTATTTTGTTTATATACCCTGGGTGCCCATCCTCGCACGAGAGATGGGCACAGTTAACTCGTCCACAGTAATTATACGTAATTAATACTGCTCTAGAGTGGGTCCCTATAGGCCGCCAATGAGATTCGGCGCTGGCTTTGGCCGAGAGTGCGCCATTCTCGGCAATTTCGTCTAGTTTTTAAGTTCCATTTTTTATTTAACTTTCCATCATAGCGCAAGCTTAAAAACTTGTCAAGAGCTATCGTCAATTATTTATCATTTATAAACTTTAAATAATTAGATAAAATAGTAATAGATAATAAATTGTGGAAATATATTGACACAATTATTTACTTATGCTAAGCTAAAAGTAGCTTGCTTTTGTCATGCTGAACTTGTTTCAGCATCTAAAATGACCCTGAAATAAACCTGTCCTGACGACAGGTCAGGATTTAGGGTGACAAATAGGAAATAATTTATTTATCGCTATGATTAGCCAAAAACAATTAATTGAATTAGGTTTTACGGAAAAAGAAGCCAAGGTTTATTTGGCCTTGTTAGAACTGGGGCCCTCCACCGCCAGCGAAGTTGCTAGAAAAGCCGGCATTAACCGCACCACCAGTTATGACATTTTAGAGGGTCTAACCAGTGAGGGTTTAGTAAACTTGCCAGGTGAAACTAAAATACAAAAGTTTGTAGCAGAAAACCCGGAAAAAGTAATCAGTTTTTTACAGCAACGGATTAACCAGGCTGAACAGCGGCTAAATATGGCGCAAGGTCTGTTGCCACAATTATTATCAGTTTATAACACTAAAGAAAAACCCAAGGTAAAATTTTATCAAGGTGTAGACCAAGTCAAAGAAGCCTTTGAAGATACCCTTACTGCCGAGGGCGAATTATTAGCTTATGCAGTGGGCGAATCTATGTACCAGGCTTTACCACCTCGGTATTTTGCTGATTATTTTAAACGCCGGACTTTAAAAGGTATAACCGTGCGAGTAATAGCACCGGATGATGAAGGGAGCCGGGCAGTAGTAAAAAATGATACCAGTGAATTACGCACCTCAATTCTGGTGCCCAAAGACCAATTTTATTTCTCTGTGGAAATGAATATTTACAGTAACAAGGCGCTATTTGTTTCCTGGCAGGAAAAATTTGCCGTGATTGTGGAAAGCGAAGAGATCGCCAACATGCAACGCAAAGTTTTTGAACTGGCTTGGGCTGGCGCGAAACAGTTTAGAGTTAATAATTAAATAGATAGTTTCAAAACCGTTCCTTTGTCAGGGCGACGTGGCAATCTGGTTAATGCTAGTGAGGTTGCCACGCTCCCTTATGGTCGCTCGCAATGACAGTGGGTGAACCAAGGCAATAACTACCACCAGTCATCGCCCCGCCGCGTTGGCGGGGCAAGCGAAAGTGTGGCGATCTCAAAGTCAGGGATTGTCATGGCTACGCCAGATCTAGCGAAGCCGGACTTCGTCGCTTCGCTCCTCCCTTGTCTGCCCTGCCTGCCGGTAGGCAGGGTAGACAGGCAATGACAAAGAGAAGAGACAAGGACACTTGCAATTTATGATTTTCAAAATCATTCAAATCTTAGCTTCAGCCTCATAATAAAAAATAACTTTTGAACTGATGCCTGATTCCTGCTACAGTTAAAGTGGACAATCACTAAATTTATGAATCCCAAAACAAAACTCACCCTTAGTTCCAAAGAAGTCAGTGAAAAGTTCAGTTCCAAAATGACTGATTTGACTTTGCGCAGCAAAGAACAGGAAGCCGCCGCTTGGGCGCAGCAGTTGAACATGCCTTATATAAATTTAACCGGCTTGGCGATTGCTCAAGATGCCTTAGAACTAATCCCGGAAAAATCAGCCCGCCAGTTATCCCTGGTGCCTTTTCTGCTTAATGAAAATGAAGTGCGGCTCGGCACTACCAACCCCAGCACCCCCGGGCAAGTTGACTACATCAAACAACTGCAAGCTACTCATCCGGCGCATTATGTAGTTTATGTGATATCTGTTCACAGTCTGACGGCGGTTTTAAAACTGTACGAAAAACTGCCCAAAATAAGAGAAGTTACGAGCGGCGTGAGCGTGAGTGAAGCCGATATTAAACGCTACCAAACTTTAGCCACTGATTTTAAAGCCGTCAACGAACTGTTAAATAAAGCCAGCCTGACCGACATGGTCACTGTTATTATTGCCGGGGGTTTGACAATGGCTGCTTCGGATATTCACGTAGAGGCTGAAGAAAAAGATATAATCGTGCGTTACCGCATTGACGGCACCCTCTACACGATAGCCCAAATGAATCTAGAAATTTGGCCTAAACTTATTTCCCGGCTTAAGCTGCTCGCCAAAATCAAAATCAACATTTCCTCCACTCCGCAAGATGGCCGTTTTACCATTTATTTGCCGGAAGATAAAATTGATGTCCGTGTTTCCACTATCCCCACTTCTTTTGGCGAGTCAGTAGTAATGCGGTTGCTACGTTCCTCGGCCACTGGCCTAAAATTTGACGACTTGGGCATACGCGGCCAAGCTTATGTGGATTTAAAACGAGAAATCACGCGGCCCAACGGCATGATTATTACCACTGGTCCGACCGGCAGCGGCAAGACCACCACCTTATACGCTATTTTAAATCAACTGAACAACAGCGCCACTAAAATTATAACTTTGGAAGACCCAGTGGAATACAAATTAAAAGGAGTTAACCAAAGTCAGATAGATGCCGGTAAGGGCTATGACTTTGCCCGGGGTCTAAAAGCTATTTTGCGCCAGGACCCAGACGTGGTAATGGTGGGAGAAATCCGCGATTTTGCCACAGCTGATACAGCCATCAACGCCGCCCTCACCGGCCATTTGGTAATTTCCACTATCCACACCAACAGTGCGGCCGGTGCCATCCCCCGTTTTCTAGCTATGGGCGTAAAACCATTTTTACTTACGCCGGCTTTAAACTGTATCATGGCCCAGCGTTTAGTACGGCGTATTTGCGAAAATTGTAAAATTGAAGCTAATTTGGATAATGCTACCCTGACCAAAGTCAAAAAAGTTTTAGATGAAATAGCTAAAAATTATTTACCCAAAAATTTTAATATTAATAATCTGAAATTTTATAAAGGCCAAGGTTGCACTAAATGCAATAATCTAGGATTTAAGGGCCGCGTTGGCGTTTACGAAATACTGACCCTGAACGAGGAAATAGAAAAACTGCTCCTTGCCGGCCAGATTTCCGAATACGATATTCAAAATATTGCCACTAAACACGGTATGATTTTAATGGTACAAGACGGGCTCTTAAAAGCGCTGGACGGCATAACTTCAGTGGAGGAAGTCTTTAGCGTAGTGGAGTAAACTTGAGTCCCATTCAACCACCCCTTAATCACAGGGGCGGTTTGATTGCTATTGACAAAAAAATAAAATAAGAATATGGTTAAATATCAACAAATGAGGTGTAAATGAAAAAAGAATCAGAAAAACGAAAAAAAATCAAGCCACTGGCTAAGCGGCTAAAAGAGCTCGTAAATAACGAGCCACCACCTAAACCGCTTCCTGCAAGCGGTAAAGAGAAGACGAAATAAAACCCTTGTGTGTTGTATCTTTAAGGCCAAGGGTTTTTTGTTGTCTCAAATCGCCTAAATAGTTAAGCACAGCGGCATATTCCATCATAACTGACGAGGTCTCTAAGACTTCCAGATGATCATCTAAATACCTTCTAACCTCCAGGGGCGTTTCTAATTTAACTGATTTATCACCCTGAGATAATAACTGATCAACCGCAAAAGCAGCTTGCTCTTCCAGCTCTTCAATCAATTCTATCTGGATATCATCATTGACAAGAGATTTGTCTTTTTCCGCTTGCCGAACCTGCAAATTACTAGCCTCGGCGGCACTAACAGCCACCACAAAACGTGGCACCGAAATAGCTTCACGTTCGCCGCTTTCATCACTAATAAAATATTTGACAGTTGATAATTTATTATCTTTTAACTGTCCAATGGTTCGCCGTAATTTTTTATCAATAACCCATTGCTCTGAGCTAGTAGTGGTATCTATGCCAAACCGTAAATATTCGTTTTCCTTATGAGGATGCGGAACACTAACTATTAAATCAAGTCCGTTTACATAATCATCATGCTTATTGGTTGGCGTGACATGGGCTGCGTCCCCTAACCAATCATATTCGTGAATACCCTCCATCATTACATATTCTAAACCAACCGCCGCTTCGCTTCGCTCCTGCACAAAATCTGGAGATTTTTCAAAATTTTCCAACAGCGTCAAGTCTTTTTTTTGTTCAGCCAAAGAGTAAGTGATTCCCTGGTTGTCTTCGGGTACCCGTGGAAGAAAATTAGTAAATTTTGGTCTTATTTTATTCCACGGTTGAACCACTTTTGTATTAAATTTCTCATTAGTCGTGTAATAATGACCGTCCACCGGATTGCCACCCCGGTCAATTCTATCTAATATACTATCTTCAAAACTAGACATAGTTTAATAGCTTAGCCTCTATTTTAATTTAAGTCAATGACTAAATTTATATCATTAACCTTAACACTAAGCCAGTTTTTTTCAGCTTGAGGAACTAATTTCACCTTCGTTCGCAAAGCTTCCACTAATTTAATTGCCGCTTCATCTAACTCCTTACCTTCTATAGCCATCGCTAAAATCTTATCCAAGGGAACTTTTTGTTCAGCGCGATAAGTCCGAATCGCCGTAACTATAGCCTGTATTACCTTAAACTCTTTTTCGGCCTGCTCATCAACTGCTGGCAAATTTTTAGGCCACGATTGAACCATTAATAATCCCGACGTATTACCAAAAGCCTCTTGCCACAAAACTTCCGTAATATACGGCGTATAAGGATGCCACAATTTTAACAACTGGGTTAGCAAATAATTAAGCAGCTTGTCTTTTCCGCCCTCCACTTTAGCTACTTCCAAGTACCAGTCAGCCAGCTCATGCCAAGTAAAATCATACAAAACTTCACCCCCGGCGGAAAATTCGTAAGTTTCAATTTTGTTAGTTATAAAACTGGCAATGGCACTAAAGCGCGACAATATCCACTTGTCCGCCAAAGTTACAGCTGGTGGTATATCTTCAGTCAATTTAGCCTCACTGACACTCATTAAAATAAAGCGGCTAATATTCCATAATTTATTGATAAAATTACGATAGCCGGCTATCTTTTCCTCATATAATTTAAAATCATTACCCGGCGTATTGCCAATAATCATAGACAGACGCAAGGCATCAGCGCCGTATTTATCTATCATGGCTAATGGGTCAATACCATTGTTTAAAGATTTGGACATTTTACGCCCTAACTTGTCGCGGACTAGACCATGCAGATAAACTTCACGAAACGGCACTTCACCCAACATGTAGGTTGTCATTAAGATCATGCGGGCCACCCAAAAGAATAAAATATCATAGCCAGTTTCCATAACGCTGGTGGGATGAAACTCCTTAAGGTCCGGACTGGCCTTAAGCCAATCTGCCAAAGTTTTATAGTGATCGCTATTATTAGCCAATAAAGTAGAAAATGTCCATAAACTAGAAGAAAACCAAGTGTCTAAAGTATCTGGGTCTTGAATTAATCTGGTTCCACCGCACTTGGGGCATTGCTTTGGCTCGGTAGCCACCACCATAATCTGTCCGCAACCTTGTCTGGTGCTACTATCAGCCGATTCAAAATCATAAGTATATAGTATAGCTTCAGTCTCACTGGTAATAACTTCGTTTGTAGGATAGCGACGACGAAAAGCCGCTAACAATTCAGCTAAAGATTCATATGATGTTTTATGAAGCGGGTCAATCAGCGGAATATCTTTAATCGGCCTTCGCTCAACATTGGTTATAGTTCCATAGCCGAACAAAGATTTAGTTTGGCTACTCTCAAAACCCACCCGGTCGCCAATTTTAAAATTATGGTCGTGAATGCGATAAGTCTTGGTCATACCCGCAAGCACCCGAGGAATTACGGATTCGGCAAAGCCCATTTTAAGCCGGACACTGTTGTTTAAACCGCCGCAATACCACACTGGCACCCGATGTCCAAACCAAATCTGTCTGGAAATACACCAATCGCGTAAATTATTTATCCAGTGAAAATAAACTTTATCAAACCTCTCGGGTATTATTTTAATTTGGCCACCGCTTACGGCTTTAAGCGCCAACTTTTTTAAAGTAGTTTTTTTGAATAAACCAATTTTAAATGATTTATCAACCGCCACAAACCATTGCTCTAGCGGCATGGGCTCTACTGGCGTTGAGCAGCGGTAACAGGTTGACAAATTATGCACATAATCCTCGTCAATTCTTTCTACTAAACCTTTCTTCTGCAATTCTTCAACTATCGCCGCCCGGGCTTCTTTAACTTTCAGGCCAGCAAATTTTCCGGCGGCTGAAGTCATTCTACCGCCAGAACCAATAATTTCCACAACTTCAAAACCATACTTTTTGGCTAAATCAAAATCCACAAAACTATGAGCTGGCGTAATGGTCATAGCACCACTGCCAGTTTCCATTTCAGCAATTGGATCGGCCACCACTTTGGCCCTTACCGTACCATCAATCCACGGCACCTCAAATTCCTTGCCAACATAAGCCTGATAACGAGCGTCTTCGGGGTGAACAATAATGACTTTGTCCAAAACTTTGGTCTCGGGGCGGGCTGTACCAATTACAATTGGACCGTACTTTAAATAGTAAAATTTGGCTGGCTGTTCTTTATACTCCACTTCATCATCAGCCAAAGTCGTACCGCAACGGGTACACCAATTCACAATTCGTTTGCCGCGATAAATCAAATCGTCATCATACATTTTTACAAACACTTCTTGCACGGTGCGCGATAAACCTTTATCCAAAGTGTAACGTTCACGCGACCAATCACAAGATACACCCATAGCCTTAACCTGCTGACGAATAACAGTTTTAGACTGTCCCACAAAATCAGTTACTTGTTTTATAAAATCCTCGCGCGTGAAATCAAATCTGGTTTTTGACTGCTCGGTCCAAAGTTTTTTCTCCACTACATTCTGGGTAGCAATGGCGGCATGGTCTGTACCTGGCAACCACAAGGTTTT
>JACRFM010000040.1 GCA_016234305.1 Candidatus Kerfeldbacteria bacterium | reverse complement strand
TTCTTAAGAACATTAGAATGGCGGGTCGATTAAACAGACAGTTGACCCAAGAGTTATTTTATGATATCATACTTAAGTATGATATTTCATACTTTTCATATTTAGATTAAGATTATGCCTAAGCCAAAGAAGCTTTCTAAAACTTCAGCCCATTATCATATTCCACTGCCCGAGACTAAGTGCATTGGCACAACTACGATGGGGGAACGCGGGCAAATTGTAATTCCTTCCGAAGTGCGCCGCGGTTTACATCTTAAGCCGGGTGATAAAATGGTGGTGTTTGTTAATCATGGTAAAATGTTGAGTATGCTTAAAGCCGAGGCTTTGCGTAATCTGATTGATACTATGAGCAAGGAGTTTCGTCGGGTTAAGATTCTGACTAATCATAAGCATTAATAATTATAAAATATGTGGCGAATACTGAAATTAAAAAAAGTTTGGATACCTTTGTTGTTGGTACTTATGGTGGTGGGCTTGGTGATTTATACGCGCAACAAACAAAACCAATCACCATACAGCACGGAAACTGTCAAACGGCAAAATTTAATGCAAACCGTGTCGGTGACCGGTACGGTTAAGTCGGCGGAAGAAATAAATTTAAATTTTAAACAAAGCGGTCGTTTAACGAGAATTAACGTTAGGGTGGGTGACCGTCCGAAAGCGGGGACGGTTTTGGCTGAGCTTGAGGCCGGTGATGCGCGGGCAGCCGTTTTAACCAGCCAGTCTAATCTTAAAAGCGCGGAAGCCACTCTAGCTAAATTGAAAGCGGGAGCTCAGACTGAAGATATAGCCGTGACCAAGTCAAATGTCGCCGCCGCTCAGACTACTTTAGATAACGCCCGGCAGTCGCTGGTTAATACTAAATCTTCCCAGGCTCGGGCGGTGGCTAATGCTTTAGCTCAACTGGTTGGTTTGTCGGCCGCCGCCGTATCTTCTAAAAACAATACTTCAACTATCACTATGGCCGTCAGCGGCACTTATGTTGGCGTTGAACGTGGCACTTATACCATCAGATTGGATAACCCCACTAATTTGCAGTATTCGGTTTATGGTCTGGAAACGGTTATTGGCACCGAAGGCAGTCGGACTACTCCTACCCCCTTAGGTAGCCACGGTTTGAAATTACAATTCAGTACCAGCGGTACTTTTGTGCAGAATGATACTTGGACAGTGGAAATACCTAATACCTCAAGTTCGAGCTATTCCACTTACCAAGCTGCTTATGAAGCTGCCTTAACTACTCAAAAACAACAAGTTGACGCGGCTGAGGCGTCTGTTAAATCGGCCGTGCAGGCTTTAGCGCAAACCGAAGCGCAATTGGCTTATAAATTAGCCCCGCCGCGTACTTATGATATTGCCGCCGCCGAGGCCGAGGTCGCCAGCGCCGCTGCCGCTTTGCAGAGAGCACAACTGGATTTATCCGACCGTCAGATTGTGGCTCCTGGCAATGGTCTAGTTACTAAAGTGAATAACGAAGTCGGTGAGACTACCAGTCTAACTGAGCCGGTGCTGTTGCTGCTGGCCGATAGCCAGCAGGAAATTAAAGTTCAGGTGCCGGAATCGGATATCGTTAAACTACGAGTTAATCAAAGAGCTGATATAACTTTGGACGCTTTTGGCAGCAGCGAACACTTTGGCGGACACATTTCTTTTATTGACCCGGCTTCCACTGTAATTCAAGACGTGGTTTATTATCAGGTCACGGTTTTATTTGATAAGGCTGATGAGCGAGTTAAACCGGGTATGACGGCTAATTTAGATATTGCCACGGCTAAAGCTGAAAATGTTTTGGTGATTCCACTGCGCGCCGTTAAATATGATAATCAAAAATCTTACGTTGAGCTGTTCCACAATAAGCAATTGGAAAAAAGGCCGGTGACTCTAGGTCTTAAGGGCGATGATGGTCTGGTGGAGGTGCGTGATGGTCTAGTTGAGAATGAAGTTGTGATTACTTTTAAGGGTGTTGTTAAGTAATATGCCGGAATTAATTAAAACGGTTGATTTGAAAAAGGACTATATTAATGATGGTGTGGTTACGTCGGTTTTGCACGGTTTATCTTTTGTGATTAAGGCCGGCGAATTCGTCTCCATTATGGGTCCGTCGGGCAGCGGTAAATCAACTTTAATGCACATTTTGGGTTTTTTAGACCATTTGACAGATGGTGCTTATTTTTTTAACGGGCAAGACGTGAGCGGTTTAAGTGAAACAGAACTCGCTAATATGCGTTCAACTAAAGTCGGTTTTGTGTTTCAACAGTTTAATCTACTGCCCAAAACTACGGTTTTGGATAATGTTAAGCTGCCTCTGCTTTATGTGGATTTGACTGAAGACGAGCGACAGGCGCGGGCTAGGCAAGCCATAGCAGCTGTGGGCCTTGAACATCGCAGCGGTTTTTTATCCAATCAGCTGTCGGGCGGAGAAAAACAACGGGTAGCCATAGCCCGAGCCTTGGTTAATCAGCCGTCATTGCTCTTTGCCGATGAACCAACTGGTAATTTAGATTCAAAGTCCGGTGAGCAGATTATGAATATTTTAGATGGTTTAAATAAGCAAGGGCACACTATTATTTTAGTTACGCATGAAACCGCCACGGCCGAACATGCTAGGCGTATCTTGCGGATTAAAGACGGCTTATTGACAGGCGACGAAAACGTGGCTGAAGCCAGACGACAAAAGGCTTTAACCGGAGAATTGAAATAATATTATTAAGCTCAGGTATATTGGCATGAATTTCGTTTCTATCTTTCAACTGTCGTTAAAGAATTTGCGAGCCAATCCCTTGCGGTCTTTTTTGACCATGCTGGGTTTGATAATTGGCATTGGCTCGGTGGTGCTCATTATGTCGGTAGGCGCGGGCGCTCAAGTTTTGGTATTGTCTCAGGTAAATAAAATCGGCAGCGATTTGATCGGCGTGTTGCCGGGCGCCTCGGATGCCAAAGGGCCGCCGGCCAGCGTGTTTGGTATTCAGGTTAAGACTTTGATTAATGATGATATTAAGGCGCTGCAAGACAGCGCCGGCAGTTTGCATTTAAAAGCAGTGGCTGGTTATGCCCAAGGGCAAGCTAAAATGGTGTATGAAGACAGGGTGGTGGAGGGTGGTTCATTTATGGGAGTATCGGCTACCTATCCGCAGGTGGAAAATGTTACTTTAGCGCAGGGTGGTTTTTTTACACCGGCGGATGACGATGGTTTGGCGCGGGTGGCGGTCTTAGGGAGTGAGATCGCCAAGGAATTTTTTGACAGTGACAATCCGATGGGCAAAACCATAAAAATTAAACGTGAGAATTTTAAAGTCGTGGGAGTGCTAGAACCGCGCGGCACAGTAGCTTTTGCCAATCAGGATAAAATGGTTTTAATGCCGCTTTTAACCGCGCAAAAGGTAATGCTGGGCTGGCGTCATTTGTCCTTAATTCGGGCTAAAGTGGACAATGCTATTTTTGTTGATTCGGCGATTGACGGCGTTAAGCAGCTGCTCAGGGCACAACACAAAATTGACAGTACGGCGGATGATGATTTTTCCGTGCGGGCGGCGGCCCAGGCGATTGATATGTTAAAGACCATTACTTCGGCTTTTAGTTTCTTTTTGGCGGCTATTGCCGCTATTTCGTTGCTGGTCGGCGGTATTGGCATTATGAATATTATGTTAGTGGCGGTGACAGAACGTTACCGGGAAATTGGTTTGCGTAAAGCTGTCGGCGCGACCAGCGCTCACGTGCTTAAGCAGTTTTTATTGGAAACTATTATGATTACCATTTTGGGTTCAGTAATAGGTATTGTGGGCGGAGCTATTATTTCTTGGTTTATATCCATAGTGGTCAAGTATTTGGAATATGATTGGGCTTTTATTGTTTCGCCTGCGTCGGTGATAGTGGCAGTAGCGGTGGGCACTTTTATTGGCTTGATTTTTGGCTATTATCCGGCGCGCCGGGCGGCTAAGCTAGACCCCATCGAGGCTCTAAGATACGAATAATACCCAGTAATACTACTTTGCTAACGCTTGCCGCAACCACCTTATATTATAAAATTATGTTGTACATAAAATTATTTAATCACTTACTTTTGTTTAATCACGCTCTAGCTTAAGGTGGTTGAGCAAAGTTGTATTACTGGGCTGCCATGAATGTAAAAGATTACATAAAGCTATCGTTTAATTCTTTCCGCCGAAACCTGACGCGCACCATGCTGACAGGCCTTGGAATTGTAATTAGCATTGCTTCGGTTATTATCGTAATTTCCGCGGCCCAGGGCGTTAAGGGTTTTATTATCGGTCAGTTTGCGAGTTATGGCAGTAATATTATTAATACTGAAGTTAAGGTTCCTTCAACCGGTAAAAATTCCAGCGAAAACGCCCAGGCGCAATCACTGGGTACGGTTGTGACAACTCTGAAACTGGACGACATGAAGGCCATAAATAAGCTGCCTAACATTGTTACCAGTTACGCTTTTCAAATGGGTCAGGCGGTGGCCGTCTCGCCCACGGCTAAAAAAACTATTAATATTTTGGGTACTTCGGCCACTTATCTGGATATAGATACTGGCAAAATTGGCAGCGGCCGTTTTTTTACCGAAGCCGAGGATGATTCGCAAGCGCGGGTGGTAATTTTAGGCAGTGAAGCGGCCAGGGATTTATTTGGCGAAGCCGACTCAATTGGCCAATCAATAAAAATTAAACAACGCGAGTTTAAGGTTATTGGCGTGGCCGCGCCGCGGGGTACGACTATGTTTATAAATTATGACGTCTTTGCCTTTGTACCGGTGCAAACTCTGCAAAAGCAAATACTCGGCATAGACTATATTACTTCAGTTGTCAGTCAGTATGGTGATGAGACTAAACTTAAAACTACGGTGGCTGACGTGGAGGCTTTAATGCGGCAACGCCATTACATAGATTTAG
This sequence comes from Candidatus Kerfeldbacteria bacterium, assembly GCA_016234305.1. Lineage (GTDB taxonomy): Bacteria > Patescibacteriota > Patescibacteriia > Veblenbacterales > UBA10138 > JACRFM01. The sequence continues at coordinate 9,330 of JACRFM010000040.1, read as the reverse complement.
ACAATCCCGATAAAGATGATTTTGCCGTGCAGACCATGGATGAGTTTATAAAAATTTTAGATACTATCATTGGCGGTTTTACCATCCTCTTAATTTTACTGGCCGGCATATCTTTGGTAGTGGGCGGAGTGGGTATTATGAATATTATGTACGTGTCTGTCTTGGAGCGAACTTTTGAAATTGGTTTGCGCAAAGCCGTGGGCGCTACGCGCCAGCAGATTTTAAGTCAGTTTTTGGCTGAGGCCGTGATGGTGACCTTTATGGGCGGTCTGACTGGTATAATTTTAGGTGCAGCCGTGTCTTATGGTATTGCCGTGGCCGCTAAATTGTTCGGCTTTGCCTGGGCTTTTCTGGTGCCGGTCTACTCCATAGTACTAGCAACTGGTTTTTCCGTGGCCTGTGGTTTAATTTTTGGTCTTTACCCGGCGCGTCGGGCGGCTGACCTGGACCCGATAGAAGCCTTAAGCAAAGAGTAACCAAGGGCATAGGAAACACCCCTGCTTCTGTTTAATCATAGAACATTTGTGAGTCTGGTTATCATAGCCTAAGATATATATTTAAATAATTTTGGCTAATTTTAGCTGTTTTTATACCCTCTTGACAGGTTTTTATGTATCTTTATAATACTAATTAGCACTCTCTGCTATAGAGTGCTAATTGAAAGAACAATCTATGCCCAATAACAAAACTTTACTATACTCGCCCAGCACCGCAAGCAAGCACGGTACTATGGCATCGCTCCGGCGGTATACTCCTCGTCGGCAGCGAGCGACCAACAATCCGAATATTTTGACTATTCTTGGTGCCCAGGGCTCGCCCTGTGCACCTAGCCTTAATGTCCATTTGTAAAACTATGATTTCAATTTCAGATAATTTAATTTCTCTTTCACTCGGCTCGTATTTAGGTGCCTAGTGAAGTTATTGTTACTGGGTATGCCCAGTAATACAACTTGGTTAGTGCTCACCTTTACCACTTGCACGCCATGATTATATGTTTAAACTAAAGTCATTTAATTATTTATTCTTCTTGTCTATCCACGCTTCGTGCGTAAGGGTGGTATAGCCAAGTTGATATACTGGGTATGCAAGAAAGGCAAGCTGATTTATTGGCCGAAATCGTACGTTTTTATATTCAAGAGGCTGAACCAGTTGGTTCAAAAACCTTGGAACATAATTTTGGTTTGTCTTCCGCCACTATTCGCCACGAAATGGCTGAACTGGAGGAACTTGGTTATTTATACCAGCCTTATACGTCCGCCGGCCGTGTGCCCACGGTGCAGGGCTATCGTTATTACCTTGACAATTTTCTTAAAGTGAAGGAGCCGGCGGAGTCTGAAAAAGAAACTTTAAGTAATTTGGTTGAGAAATTGGGAGCTGATGTTGAGGCTATGGGTAAATCGCTGGCAAAAAAGTTAGCTTACTATTCCACCCAGGCGGCGGTAGTTGGTTTTTCTCCGTATGATGTTTATTATACCGGACTGTCCAATTTATTCAGTCAGCCGGAGTTTGCCCATCTTGACATGGTGCGTTCCATGGGTCAGGTGATTGACCACTTGGATGAAGGCATGGCGAAATTGTATCAAACTGGCAGCAGCGAGGTGCAGATTAGAATTGGTGAAGCTAATCCTTTGGGCGACAGTTGCGCTATTTTGTTCACTACTTTATCTCTGGGCCAGGGCAATTCCATTATTGGTTTACTTGGACCCTTGCGCATGGACTATGATTCTAATTTAGGCAGATTAAAATATGTCAGACAACTCTTTGTTAAATAATAATCAAACTGAACCGACTAACGAGGACCTGCCAGTTGATTCAGCGGTGGCGGCTGGCGGCGTGATTGCCGACCTGGCTGCAATTAAAAAGCAAGCTGAGGACTATTTAGCCGGCTGGCAACGGGCTAAAGCTGATTATGCTAATTTAAAGCGGGAACAGGAAGCTAAATATTCAGACTTGATAAAATACGCCAATGAGGAATTATTGAAAGAGTTGTTGCCGCTGGTGGATTATTTTAAACACGCTCTTAAGGCGGTACCGGAGGTTGAGCGCGGTGCGGCTTGGATAGAAGGCATACGTCATATTCAATCAAAACTGGAACAAATTCTGGCTTATTATGGTGTTAAAGAGATGGAAGTAATTGGGGAAAAATTTGACCCGCGCTTGCATGAAGCTGTTGGTGAGGTGGAAAATTCTGAATATGACAGCGGCGTAATCGTAGAAGAGGTGCGTACCGGTTTTATTTACCACGATAAAGTGCTGCAGGCCGCGCGCGTTAAGACGGCCTTATAATTTACTTATTATTAAAAGATTATTAACAAACAAAAATATGGACTACATTTGTCCTGAGTGCGGTTATACTGATGAGGCACGCGGTCGCTGCCCTTCATGCGACGTCGCCCTCATCCACATCGACGAAGTTGGCGAAAATAAGGAAACTGAAGCTGATGCCAGCCTTGACGAGGACCAGATTTAATTGTTTTTAACAACTTAAAAGTTATTTTTTAAGGAAAAAAAGGAGGGGTGATCCCATAGTGTCCGATGGACATCGGACACTATGGGCGAGGCGTGGTTATAGACAGCCAATCTGGTTAGTTAATTTGCAAGGGATTTGTAATTTTCTGAGAAAGGAGGTGATTTTATGTCACTGGTACGCTGGACGCCAATGTTTCCAAATTTTGGCGACCTTGATAAATTTTTTGAAGACACTTCCTGGCCGAACGTTTCGGGTTTTGTGCCAGCCTTGGATATTTATCAAACCAAGGACGAAGTGGTGGTGGAAGCGCCGCTCGCTGGCATCGACCCGGCGAAAGTCAATCTTTCCATTGAGAACGACGTTTTGACGATTGAGGGCAAATCGGAGCAAAAAAGCGAGGTGGATGAAAAGAATTATTATCGTAAAGAGGTGCGTTATGGTTCGTTTCATCGCTCGGTCGCCTTGCCGGCGGCGGTTAATGGGGATAAAGCCAAGGCAACTTATGAAAATGGCGTGCTCAAAGTGGTTATTCCCAAAGAGGAGCGCGCTAAACCTAAAACTGTTAAAGTTGAAGTTAAGTAAGGCACTTCATAATCTAATCTACTTTGTTAACTTTAGGATTTCAGGAGTGCCGAAATCCCGTACTGAGGACCAGCTATTCTCTATTTGTAAGTTTTGGCCTTCTAGTACTGGGATAAAGTGGGTCGCCCGATTTCTCTATTAAAGGGTCGGGCGCTCGGGCCGGTGGCTAAAATTGTTTAGCCCTCGGCTGGAGCAAGAAAATAAAATTGGTCTCGTAAATATGATTACAAGACCAATCACTCAAAAATGTTTTTTAAGTTTATTTCCCAAAGTCATTTACAGTTTCCTTTTTTCCAAATTCAAATGTGGAATTTATAAAGAAATAGGAAATTAATAGAGCGTAAGCTACTATGTAGTAATTAATTTTACCATCCCAGTAAGCCAGGCAGATTAGGCCTAAGATGGTAAAAAAATTATAAGCAAAGTTAACCGCCGCCCGCTTCCAGGAATAGTTATCTTTTTTACGACAGTGGATTCTAAGTTTATAATTGAGGAAAAGTGAAACAACGATTAGTAATACTGGTCCTATTAATTTTTCTGGTTCGGCATTAACATCAACATTTTCCATTTTGAAAAATAATAGCACCAAGCCGCTATTTACCATAAACATAAACAGAATAAGTAGGGTAGCTCTGCCTCCCCAACTTAAGTCGTGGTAAACCCGTGTGTTAAGATGCATTGTTACCTCCGTTTTGATTTGTAACTATCTTAGTTGCTAATTAATTTGTCAAATTATAATAATTAATCCATAGAAAATATATGTCAAAAATATTAGGCATTGACTTAGGCACAACCAACTCCTGTATGGCTATTATTGAAGGTGGCCAGCCCAAGGTTTTGGAAAATAAAGAAGGCGCGCGCACCACACCCTCGGTAGTGGCGGTGTCCAAAGCCGGCGAACGCTTAGTCGGGCTACTAGCTAAGCGCCAGGCCGTGACTAATCCGGAAAACACGCTTTATTCCATTAAGCGGCTCATTGGCCGTAGGTGGGACGACCCGGAAGTACAGCGCGACCTTAAGGTTTTGCCGTTTAAAATGGTCAAAGCTGGCGATGGCGTGAAAGTGGTGATGAGCAACAAGGAATATAGTCCGCAGGAAATTTCCGCCATGGTTTTGCAAAAAATGAAAGCTGACGCGGAAGAACGTTTGGGTGAAAAGATTACTGAAGCTGTTATTACGGTGCCGGCCTATTTTGACGATTCGCAGCGCCAAGCCACTAAAGACGCAGGCGAGATTGCCGGCTTAAATGTTAAACGCATTATTAACGAACCTACGGCGGCGGCCTTGGCTTATGGCTTTGACCGGAAAAAAGACGAGATAATCGCGGTCTACGACCTGGGTGGCGGCACTTTTGATATTTCTATTTTGGAAGTGTCGGCTGATACGGTTGAAGTTAAAGCCACTAATGGTGATACGCACCTCGGGGGTGATGATTTTGACCAAAAAATAATTCATTACATAGTTGATATTTTCGGCCGCGAGAACGGCGTGGATTTGTCTCGCGACCCCCTGGCCTTGCAGCGCGTTAAAGAAGCGGCGGAAAAAGCCAAAATTGAATTATCCACGGCCATGGAAACGGAAATTAATCAGCCTTTTATTACCTCCGACGCCAATGGTCCGAAACACTTGGTTATGAAAATGACTCGCGCTAAGCTGGAGGAATTGGTGGGTGACTTGGTGGAAAAAACTTTGGAGCCGACTAAAAAAGCTTTGGCTGACGCTGGCATGAAAGTAGGGGATATTAATGAAGTGGTGCTGGTCGGCGGTATGACCCGCATGCCGCTGGTGCTTCAGACGGTGGAAAAGTTTTTTGGCAAAAAGCCGAACGTGTCAGTTAATCCTGACGAGGTGGTGGCGGTTGGAGCAGCCGTGCAGGGCGGTGTACTGCAGGGTGAAGTGCGTGACGTGTTGTTGCTTGACGTAACGCCGCTTAGCTTGGGTATAGAAACGTTGGGCGGCGTGATGACTCGCTTGATTGAGCGTAACAGCACGGTGCCTACTTCCAAGAGCCAAATATTTTCTACGGCGGCTGATGGGCAGACTAGTGTGGAGATTCATGTTTTGCAAGGCGAACGCGAATTTGCGCGCGACAATAAAACTTTAGGCCGGTTTATTTTAGACGGTATTCCGCCGGCGCCCCGCGGCCTGCCGCAGGTGGAAGTGTCGTTTGATATTGACGCCAATGGTATTTTATCAGTCAAGGCCAAAGATAAGGCCACTAATCGCGAACAAAAAATTACGATTACAGCCTCCAGCGGTTTGTCCAAGGACGAAGTAGAGAAAATGAAAAAAGAAGCTGAAGTGCATGCCGAGGAAGATAAAAAGAAGCGCGAGCTCGTAGATATGAAAAATGTGGCTGAATCCACGGTTTATCAAACCGAGAAAATGTTAAAAGACCAGGGTGATAAAGTGCCGGCTGATATTAAAACCGAAGTGGAGGGCAAGTTAGCTGAGGTTAGAAAAGTAAAAGATAGTGATGACGTAGCGGCCATTAAAGCGGCTTTGGACGCTTTGCAACAATCCGTCATAAAGATTGGTGAGGCCATGTATAAAGCACAACAAGCCGCGTCCGGCGCCGGTGGGTCTTCCACAGGCAATGATGGGCAATCAGCCGGTGGTGAGCAGACCGAGCAATCTGGTAACGCCAAACCAGAGGAGCCAATTCAGGGGCAGTATGAGGAAGTGAAGAAATAAACTCAACATTAACAATTGTCGTTCCCCCGATGGCCATCGGGGGAATGTGGAAAAGTAAATAACTATGGAGGGTAAATATTATATTTATATACTGGCCAGTGGTCGTAACGGTACTTTATATATAGGTGTAACGAATAATTTAGTACGTCGTGTATATGAACATAAACATAATTTAATTTCCGGATTTACTTCCAAATACAATATTCATCACTTGGTATATTATGAGCAGACTTCGGACATAAGAGAAACTATTATCCGAGAAAAACAGTTTAAAAAATGGAATCGCGCCTGGAAATTAAAATTAATAGAGAATAATAATCATAATTGGCGTGATTTATATGATGGTTTGATTTAATTATTATTAACGTCATTCCCAACTTGCTTGCCCAGCTAATGGCGGCGAAGGGGAAATTTAGAAAAGTATTTCTGGATTCCCGCTTGCGCGGGAATGACAGATAGAACAGATAGAAAGATAATAAAGAATACATGTGTCATTCCGGCCACTGAGCCGGAATCCAGAAAATCTCTAGAAAATATGCACTACTATCCCAAAGTAAAAAAGTTTGTTAAAGAGTCATTTGCCAAGAAAGGCAAGTTTAGCGATGAGTTGCGGCATTTTTGGCGTACGGTTTATTGGTTAAAAAAGCTTGACTCTAAGGCGGATGAAGCCATGTTGATTGCGGCCGTGGCGCATGATATAGAACGAGCTTTTCCTATTTCCAGGTCAAAATGGCAAAAAAATGGCAAGGCTTATTTTCTCCAGCGGTCATTTTCTGCTGCTCATGGGCGCGCCGGAGCGTTTAAGGTGGAAGAATTTTTAAAAAAAGAGCGTGCTCCTGGGGCACTTATTAAAAAAGTTAAAATGATGATTTCTGGACATGAGTATGGCGGTAATTATTGGCAGAATCTTTTAAAAGATGCTGATAGTATCAGTTTTCTTGAAAATCAGGGGCCATTATTTTTAAAATTTCATAGAAGTGGAAGCCTGGCTTCAGATGATATATTTAAAAAGTTTGATTGGATGTATGGCCGGATAACATCTCGCCAAGCCAAGGCTTATGCTAAGCCTATGTATCAAAAATGTGTTAAATATTTAAATAAGTTTTATAAGGACACTTAGCACTACTTTCCTACTTGCCTAAATAGGAAATTACTAAAATTATAAATTTTATTCTTAATTCATAATTCCTGATTCTTAATTCTATTTTATTATGCCAGAACCACAACCCCAACCAATCCAAGTCAAAATTACCGATGAAGTTTTAAAAGGCGTCTATGCCAATTTGGCGCAAATCGCCCACACCAAAGAGGAATTCGTCATAGATTTTATGAGTATGATGCCGCCGCAGGGTATAGTGGCCGCGCGGGTGTATCTTTCGCCGGCTCACACCAAGCGTTTGGCCAGTGCATTGCTTGATAACGTGAAAAAGTACGAAGAGCAGTTTGGCAAGGTGGAAGAGGGAGCTACTAACACGCCGGAAATCGGTTTTAAAACTAGTTAGGGAGTAGGCAGTAGGGAGTAGAAAGGAGGGGATATATGGCACTGAATTCTTATAAAGATTTGCTGGTATGGCAAAAGAGTATAGATTTAGTTAATGAAGTTTATATTTTAACAAAACAATTACCTAAAGACGAACAATTTGGTTTAGTTTCGCAAACGCGTCGTGCGTCCGTGTCAATTCCGTCCAATATAGCCGAAGGTTATCGTCGTAACCATAAGACCGAGTATAGACATTTTTTAGCAATTGCCTTTGGTTCAGCCGCTGAATTAGAAACCCAACTTATTATTGTAGAAAGACAGTATAAAGTAGTTGATATCAAATCCAGTCAAATTATATTAGAGGAAGTTTTAAAAATGCTAAATACCATTATTGCAAAACTAAAAGATTAATTTCCCTACACCCTACTGCCTACTGTCTACACCCTAATTAAACCGTTCCTTGACAATTCGTTAGTGCCTGATATAATATTTGGTTATTAAATAAAAAACGTTTGTTTAACAAGCCAAAGGTGAATAAAATGGGAAAGACAACAATACCCCACTCAATTCCGGTAATTGGAACGGTTTATATTGAGGATTTATCTCCAGATGACAAGTTTATTGTAACTATTGAGCCATTATCCGAGTCGCGTAAATTTTTGGCTCTTTCCGCTGCCTTGGCAGCTGGTACAAAAGCGCTAAAGTTTACAACTATATCAACAGAAAAACTTACTGAAGATACTCTATTTGATATTAAGCGTTTTAAAAAAGGCCAGACAATTCACTTGTCGGCCATTCTGAACGGTAATTTAGCTAAAATTACCAGGATCGGCAGAGTGCCAAAAAAGGCGATTTAACAATGTTATCAATTAATGTTATCAATTAAATAAAAATTGTTCAACATATTATAAAGAGGAAACTAAAATGACAAACAGTAATGATCATTGGTCATCTGTTGGCAAAGCAGCAGTTTTTGTCAGTTCGCAACCCAACGGCGCTGAGTTTGAAACTACCCTGCAGTTACCGTCACAAGAATACAAGTTTTTAAAATTGCGAGTAGTTAGTGCGGCTAATCAGCAGATTGAATTTGTTGATGTTGAAAGTGGGTCATCAGATATTGTGTACTGTCAGTTTTTTATGGTTGGCAATACATTTCAACTTCCCAAGGTATTAAAGAATAAAATTGGTGTAATTACCGTAATTTGGAAGCATGATTAATCCCAAAAAATAAAAATGAGGATAGCCATGAGTCATAACCATAATAATGATTGTATTATCGTTAATGCCATAGGGCAAAATGTGAATCTTAAGCCTTTAAAGGGGTGTCAGGTTGATTTCTTTTTACAAGAATATGACACTTCAAGCGGAAGTTCTGGTCATGAATTTAAGTTTAAAACCTTGTTCAGCGGCCAAGAGATTGACTTGAAAGTTAAAGATAACACTTTTAAAGTGTTAAGAAGTAATTTGGTCATAGGTGAACTTTTTGAGTTTAAGGGTTACGGAGTATTGAAAGTCGTAAGGTGTGAAATTCCCAAGAAAAGGTTTAGTAAAAGTGTATTACTGGATGTGAATGAAGTTCAGAGAGTAGTTCACACACCTGAAATCAAAATTGAGAATTTAACTGATGAGGATTCTAGATTGCCTCAAAAAATACAGACGATTATGCCGCCAAAAACAGAACATGTGTTACCATCAATTAAGAACAAAATAGTGATTCCAGGATGAAATGATGAGTCGAGAATACTTATTTGTTTTATATTTAACCATTACCGGAATAGCGTTTGAATATTCCGAGCGGCCTTTCAGTAGATTTGGTTACAGCTATTCAATGTCTTACAGGATGAATAATAAAAAGTTACTGGTTAGTAAAAAATTAATTTTTTCAAAAATAATCAAATAATCAATTGATTTTTATCAATAGGCACAGGTTTTATCACTGTGCCTAAAATTTTACCCAGAATATCAAATCTTGAAATTTAACTGTAATAGATGACTTTAAACTCTTTCGTTGTCATTGCGAGGAAGCCCCGATGGCCATCGGGGCGACGTGGCCATCTGGTTAATAATAGTGAGATTGCTTCAGCCAATGGCCATCGGCTTCGCA
>JACRFM010000039.1 GCA_016234305.1 Candidatus Kerfeldbacteria bacterium | reverse complement strand
GGCGTAAATTGTTCGGGATGTTTTTCGCTCATAGTTATTCTTTAAATAATTTCTCGATAGAAATATCCAATGCCTTAGCGATTCTCTCAAGTGTTTCTACGGTTGGGTTCGGGTTTTCTCCTGATTCAATTTTCACAATTGTATTATAAGCGACATCTGCCTCTTTTGATAGGCGGTCTTGAGAAAGGCCTTTCTCTTTTCTATGGCTTCTGACGTTTTTTGCTATTGTGGATAATTTTTTGTTTGACATTTGCCTAGTTTGGTAATACTATTAAAATAGGTATTAAGATTGTTACCTGCAACTAACTTTATGCTCAATATAATAGTACCAAATAAATTAAGAATGGTCAAAAAAATTTTAACAATAGGGAGCGGAAATCCAAAAACGCGCGCACGGGAGGGTGGGGCAAGCGTTTTTACTTCTTTTGTTTTCTTGTTTTTTCTTTCGGTCCCGTCGCCCGAAAAATCCGCTGGGGGTTTCCAGCAGGCGGGCAAAAAATGGTGGTTGGGGGGAGGAATGCCGAGCCGTCCGAGCGAAATCAAAGAGAGGCCAGCCACATTTTAATAAGTCAATTTACTATATCTCTAATTCGCGCGAATAGTAGAATAGTGTTCAAGGGTCATTAGTGCTATATTATAAGTATATGAATAAGTTAGAACGTGTTCTTAAAGCTATGGCTAACCAACGGCGCTTGGCTCTGGTAAAACATCTCAAGTCCAAGCGCGAGGCGTCAGTGGGGGAACTGGCCGATACCATCAAGCTTTCACTTAAAGCCACATCCAAGCATCTCATTATTTTGCATAGCGCGGGTATTGTAGAACGTGAGCAACGTTCATTACTCATGTATTATCGTCTAGCGGACTCTCTTTCCAAGCCAGTTAAAGCTATTATTTTCTATCTCTAATTCGCGCGAATAGGCGAATAGATTTATCGTATCTTTTGTGGTATTAAGGAATGAATTTTGGGAGTGTAATTTAGTAGGAAATATGGTAAAGTTAATTTATAATATTTAGGTTATTTTTTATGCTGCCAACGCTTAAACTTTCCCGCAGTAAGATTGAATTATTTTTGGATTGCCCGCGCTGTTATTGGCTGGACGCGCATAAAATAAATTCACGTCCGGCGCCTATGCCGTACACTATCAACAGCGCCATTGATTTTTTATTAAAGCGGGAGTTTGACGAGTGCCGGCACAATGATTTGGAGCATTATTTAATTAAGAAATATAAAATTGACGCTAAGCCTTATAATGGCGAGAAAATGGATGAATGGCGGCATAATTTTACCGGCGTGCAGCACCAGCACGCGTCCAGCGGATTTTTAGTATTTGGCGCGGTTGATGATGTTTGGGTCAACAGCTTGGGTGAATTAATGGTGGTTGATTATAAAGCTACCGGCGCCAGGGAGCATCGCATTTACGACAGTTATAAGCGGCAAATGGAAGTTTACCAGTGGTTGCTTCGTCAGAACGGTTATAAAGTATCCAGTACTGGTTATTTTCTGTTTGCCAAAGTGAATAAAGAAAAAAAATTTGATAATGGCCAGTTAAATTTTGATTTGTATCTTGAACCTTGCCTGGGGGATAGTTCTTGGGTAGAAGAGGCGATTGTGGCGGCGCGCCAGTGCTATAATGCCAAATCAAAACCAGCCGTGAGCCAGGAATGCACTTATTGCAATTATGTAGCGGCGGCCAAATAGCAGGAAATTGAAAATGTAAAAATCAAAATGAAAAATTAAAATACCAAAATGAAAATAGTGTTGTCATTCTTAATGAAATGAAGGATCTAGATTCTTCAGCCGATGTCCATCGGCTTCAGAATGACACAGTAATTAGAAATTAAAACGCAAAGTTTAAAGGCCAATAATAAAATTTATGATTAATACTAGACCAGGTTTTAATTTAGTTGAGTTATTAATAAGTATTGCCATTATTGCCGTGCTGGCGACTTTAGCCACGGTTTATTTATTGCCGGCGCGCACTAAGGCGCGCGATGCCAAGCGTAAAATAGATATTGCTCAAATCGGGCGTTTTTTAACAGCCGGTTGTTACTTGCCACAGGCAGGCGCGGGCGATTATGACGCGGCTGATTTGCTAGCCGAGTTAAAGTTAAAATATCCTGATTACGCTGGTTATTTAAACAGTCCGCCTTATGACCCGAAATCAGGCAGTGCTACAGAGACGTATTACCATTATGCCGTAACTGCTGATAATAAATGCATATTATACGCGAATTTAGAAAATAATGATGAGCCGGTAACTTTACCAAATATTACCGTGCCCACGCCGGGCGCGGGACAAGGCGTGTTAGCCGCCCCGACACCCGGCTGGAACGGCACTAATAAATATTTTCAATATTCAAATTAGTTAAAAAGTTGGTTATTTATGAATAGTTTAATTAAAGCTATAAGAATTAAAGCCGTGTTGTTTGATTACAATGGGGTGGTGGTTGATGATTTAGGCGCCTGTGGCCGGGCCGAGTGTGATGTGATACATAGTTTAGGCGGTCAAAGACTCTCTCTAGCTTACTGGTTTAAAAACATTCACCAAGACTGGCAGAAATTTTATATGGCGCATGGCGTGCCACGTAAAAATCTCCACCGAACTCATAGTTTAATGGTTAAGTGCTATCCTAAATATGAAAAGTATATAAAATTAACGCCCCATATAAAACTGGTCTTACAAAAGTTAACTGAAAAAACATAAAACTGGGCGTTTTAAGCGCTGCTGGCAGTAAGGTGATTAAAGACAGTTTGAGAAAAATGAAATTAGCTGATTATTTTTCTTTTATTGTTGGTGGTGATGATGTGGCTAAACAAAAACCACATCCGCAGGGTTTGAGTAAAGCCGTAACCTTGTTTAAGGTAAAACCATCAGAGGTAATGTATGTTGATGATATGCCGCTAATCTTTGTAGCGGCTAAAAAAATGGGTGTCAAAACCGTAGGATTTTATTCCCGTGTCAGTGGCGATTTATCTTCGGCTGAGGTGCGAGTCAGAGATATTCGCAATTTATTAAAGTATATAAAATGAACACCATTTATTTTGATATTGGTGGAACATATATTAGAGCCGAAGTTGTTAAAAATGGCCGAGTTTTATTTTATAAAAAAATTAGCACGCCTAAGAAATTAACCAGTTTTGTAAAACAGTTAAGACAGCTGGTCGCTGGTTTATTGTCTCAGTATCAATGTCGTAAAATTGATTTTGGCGTGGCTGGTGTAGTTAAAGGTTTGGTGGTTAAGTACTGCCCCAATATTAAATATTTGTGTAATTTTGATTTTAAGAAAGTAGTGCCGCCTCAAGTTAAAGTTGGGGTGGATAATGACGCGCGGGCGTGGCTAAGCCGCGCACTGGAAATGAATTCGCGATTAAGAAAAGGAGTGGTGCTTGGCCTGACGGTTGGTACAGGCATCGGTCGGACGGTGGCACGAAACGGTAAGGTTTTGCCAATAAAAAAATTTGAATATCCGGAAAAATGGGAACAAGAATATCAACAACGTCGATTTGAATCAAGTAAAAAATTGGCGCCATGGCTGATTAAAAATCTCCAACCGATTATTAGTAAATACAAACCCAAGTCCATCGTCTGGAGCGGGGGAGTTATTGAGAAAAAACTAGGTTTTTATCAGGAGTTGGTAAAAAGTTTGGGCAATGTCAATTCCAAGATTAGAGTCGTTAAAGGGTTTTAGGGTAAATTTGCCTGAAATTGGCCAAATCGCTATACTGTTTTTATGAAACAATCGCAATTATTCTCTAAAACCTCCCGTCAAGTGTCGGCGGATGAGGTTTCCATTAATGCCAAGTTGTTAACGCAGGCCGGATTTATTGATAAACAAATGGCCGGGGTTTATAGTTATTTACCCTTGGGTTATAAAGTGTTTAAAAAAATTGAACAAATTATCCGCGAAGAAATGGACGTCATTGGCGGCGAGGAAATGATTATGACGGCCTTGCAGCCCAAAGAATTGTGGGAAGCGACTGGTCGTTGGGAGACAACTGAGAACATAATGTATAAATGCGAAGACAAGAACGGACCGACCGTCGGTTTGGCTTGGACGCATGAGGAGGCCGTTACGGCCATAGCCAAGCGTTTTATAAGTTCGTACCGCGACCTACCCCGTTCTGTCTATCAATTGCAGACTAAGTTCCGCAATGAACCGCGCGCTAAATCCGGTATTTTGCGTACGCGCGAATTTGTAATGAAGGACTTATACAGCTTTCATGCGAATGAGGCTGATTTGGATAAGTATTATGAAATCGTTAAGCAGGCTTATTTAAAAGTATTTAAACGTTGCGGTCTGAAAGCTTTAGTGGTGGAGGCATCGGGAGGAGCTTTTACTAAAAAGTATTCCCATGAATTTCAGGTTATAACTGAAGCGGGCGAGGATTATATTGTTTATTGTCCGGTTTGTGGGTACGCTCAAAACCGTGATGTGGCACAAGCCAAGGCGGGAGAGAGTTGTCCGGCTTGCGGCCAGGAAAAGTTACAGGAAGCTAAATGCGTGGAGGTTGGTAATATCTTCAAATTAGGTACTAAATTTTCGGAAAGTTTAAAACTTTATTATACTGATGAAGCCGGCGAGCCCAAGCCGGTGGTTATGGCTTCTTATGGTATTGGTCCGGGCAGAGTAATGGGTACGATTGTAGAAGTACACAATGACGCGGCTGGCATTATTTGGCCGGCAGCGGTGGCTCCGTTTGCTGTGCATTTATTATCCTTAGGTGAATCTTCGGAAATAGTGGGTCAGACTGTCAGCCTTTATAATGAATTAACCCAAAAGGGAGTGGAAGTTTTGTATGATGACCGGACTGAATCGGCTGGCGTAAAACTTAAAGATGCTGATTTGCTGGGCATGCCTTGGCGAATAGTCGTGAGTGAAAAAACTGCGAATAAATATGAGCTCAAGGCCCGCGCTTCTCGAACGGCTGAATTAATTTCCCATTCTGAATTAATGAATAAGTTTAGTGTTCAGTAAAACACTGGACAGGGCCGTTAACGCCAGTTAAACTAGGTTTATATGTTTAGCTCATTTTTAGGTCGTTTTTCCAGAGATATAGGCATAGATTTAGGTACAGCCAACACTTTGGTTTATGTTAAGGATAAAGGTATTGTAGTCAACGAACCATCGGTGGTGGCCATTAATACCCGTACTGACCAAATTGTAGCCGTGGGTGATGAGGCTAAAAAAATGATTGGTAAAACGCCGGGACACATTGTCGCTAGCCGGCCGCTGGTGGGCGGTGTGATTTCTGATTTTGAAGTTACCGAGAAAATGCTTAAATATTTTATTGACCGGGTGCATCGTGAAACTTACGCTATTTCGCCCCGGCCGCGAGTAGTAATTGGTATTCCTTTGGATGTGACTGAGGTTGAACGTAAAGCCGTGGAAGACGCCGCTTTGTCCGCCGGAGCGCGCGAGGTTTTACTGATAGAAGAGCCGATGGCGGCGGCTTTGGGCGCGCGGTTGCCGGTTAGAGAGGCGACTGGCCAGATGATTTTGGATATCGGCGGCGGCACCACGGAGATCGCGGTAATTTCCCTCGGGGGCGTGGTTATGTCGCGTTCGCTGCGGATGGCCGGTGACGATATGACCGAATCAATCATTCAGTTTGTACGCGATAATTTTAATTTGTTATTGGGTGAGCGTTCGGCTGAAGAAATCAAAATTAAACTTGGTTCGGCCGTACCCCTGGATAGCCCTTTGGAAATGCGGGTTAGAGGACGCGATTTGATGACCGGTTTGCCGCGCGAAGTGGTGGTTAATGATACGCAAGTGCGTGAATCATTGCAAAAAATGATGAAATTGATGGTGGAGAATATCAAAAGTACCATTGAAAACACACCGCCGGAGTTAGTGGCTGATATATATGAAAGGGGAATTTTGGTGTCCGGCGGAGGTTCGCTGCTTAGAGGTTTAGATAAGTTGCTGGCCGGAGAATTAGCCATACCTATTCAGGTGGTTGACGATCCCTTAACAACCGTCGTACGGGGTACGGGAATTATTTTGGAGGATATTGCCGGTATGCGCGATTTGTTACTGCCTTCAACCTACCGTACTTAATTAGTTAATTTATGCAGCCTCAAATTCGCCGGCGGTTATTAAAATTATGGCTGGTCGTTGGGCTGATAGCGTTTTTGGGTTGGCCGCCGATTTGGCGATTTAGTGTTAGAGGCGCCCAGCCGGTTTTGCGTTTTTTTGCCGCGGCCATGGATAAATTATCTGATGGCTTGGCTTCGGTTTTTAATATTAACCAGTGGCGTAAGGAAAATCAGCTGCTTCGTCAGCAAGCAGCAATTTTGCAAGGTAAGTTAGCCGGTTATAGTCAATTAGTTAACGAAAATGAAAGTTTAAGGCAACTAAGTGTTATGCCAGTGCCGCCGGAGTATAAGAAAATTGGTTTGCAGATTATCGGTCAGCAGATTGACGAAACCGGCACTTATTATTTAGTTAACCGCGGGGAGCGTGACGGTTTGCAAGTGGGTATGCCGGTAGTGGTCGGTTTAACCGAGGCCGGTAATAAAACCATGGCTGTTTTGTTGGGGACAGTTCGCAGCATTAGCCGCGAGACGGCGGCGCTTAATCTTACTACCTCAAG
>JACRFM010000038.1 GCA_016234305.1 Candidatus Kerfeldbacteria bacterium | reverse complement strand
CTCCTCATTGCCATCGGTTGATTCAATGATTGAAGTATAAGAAAGCACGGCTGTTCCCAAACTGGTATAACTAGTCTGCGAAGTCGGCAGACCATGGTATAAATCCAAATAATAGTCAGTTTGATTAGTGCCCGCCGAGCGCGTTAGCATCACTTTAATACCATCAATACTACTGGCCTGAGGAAAAAAAGACTGGCCGATATTGTGCCAAGTCAAAGTATTGCTCCGCATTATGGGATCATTCCAAAAACCATTGGTAACGGTTTGCGCAATATCAACCGTAGCCGCGCTAACGGACAATGGTCGATTAAAAAAAGTGACAGTAAATACAAAAAGACTAACCAATAAAACCAAGATTGACCTTAATAACATTGAACTTAGATGAATTGATTGACTGCGACTGATTGCCATAATTTCAAATTAAACCATTATTTGTTCGCCTTCGTCCTCCTAAGGAGGACTGAGGAGGACGGACGCTGAAGAAATGAAGTATACCATCGTCCGCAAGGCCGTGGAGCTTCATTTATTCTTAGCTCAAAATCCACCCCAAATAAATCAAAAAGCCCGCCAAAAAATAGCAAGCTAGATGAGCAAAAAATAGCCAACGTCGGTCAGTACTTATTAACCAGTTGTGTGTACTTTGTGACATACCTCCTAATAATTATACAACTTTTTAAAAAGGCCACAAGACTAAAGTTAGATTTTTAAATGTCTCAATGCGGCTGAGTAGCCGTTGGTGGCTAAATGTTTTATCCTCCTGCGCACCTGTTTGCCACAGACAGGAAAGATCGACCCGATGTATATCAAGTCGGATAAAAGCGAGCAAGGTTCCTGCTGGAACTTCAGTCAAGGAGAATGTGTGATGCAGCTGCGGAGGATTCAGTCCTAAACCTTGCCATAAAAGTTAAGGAGCTTCATAATGTTTTTATGATTAAAGCTATAGTGTTTGATTGGTTTGGCGTTTGCACAGTGGAAAACTGGCGTGATGCCGTGGCGCGTGAACTAAACCGGCGGCTGGAACTTCCGGAAACTTTAATTAAAACAGAAGTCAAAAAATTAACCCCGGTCTTTGCGGCTGACGCTATCTCGCCGGATGAGTTTTTAAACAGGCTTATTACCTCGCTCGGCCTTAAGCAGCCGCCGGCGGATTTTAATTATATTTTTCAAACCATACCGGCTTTAAATATGGCGGTGTTAAAGTTGGCGCGCCAATTGCGCTCGCGTTACCAGGTTTATTTATTGTCCAATAATTTTGGGCCAGTGTTTCCTTTGTACCAAAAGCAGCTTGATTTGTCCGAATATTTTGACGACTTGTTCTTATCGCATGAACTGAAAATTAACAAAACTCAGGGCAATATTTGGGAATTACTTTTACAGAGAATTAAGTACCAACCGGGCGAAATTTTATTTATTGATAATACGGAAAAATATCTTGCTTTGGCTAAAAACCTGGGCGTAACGGGAATTTTATATAAAGATTATGAATTGTTGTTAAAGGAGTTGAATGAATTGGGGATTGAGAAACACTTAATCACTTGAACACTTAAATAGATTAGGGAAATTACCATGGCCGTGGTAATTTCCCAGCTAAGTAAAGTTCAGTCAAAAGCTAATGATAAAGTTATCCAGTGTTACGGTGACCCAGTGAATTGATTAGACCCGCCTGCCCCGCTTAGCGGGGCAGGCGGTAATTTTAATTTTAAATTAAAAATTATTTAGGAATTATTTAGTAATTAGGAATTAGACATTAGAAATTTGTTCTAGGGTTAGCCTTTGGCCACAGTCAGCCCCCAAACTTCCAGCGCGCCGCCGGACTTTAATAGTTTGGCGCACTCTTCCAGAGTGGTACCGGAGGTGTAAACATCATCTACTAGAATATAGACTTGGTTTTGGCAATTAACCTCTGGTTTTAATTTAAATACCTGGCGCAGATTTTGCCGGCGTTTGTTATAGTCGGTAATTTTGCTTTGCGGCATAGTCGTGTGGGCACGCGTTAGTATGTCCTGTTTTTTTAAACCAGTTGCCCGGGCCACAATTTGGGCTAGCAAATCAGCCTGGTTAAAGCCGCGTTCGCGTAAACGCCGCCGGGCCAAGGGTACTGGTACCAGTTGCCACTCGCTCGGCTTAAGACTATGCCAAACCGGCGGCAACTGATAGGCGCGCAAAGTGGTTATAAGAATTTGTCCTAAAGTATCGGCCAGCTCAGTCAGGTATTCGTATTTAAAATCGTGAATCAATTTTTTTATTAAGGGTTGGCCATAGGGTTGGACAGCCCACAGGCCGTCTAAAGCGCGGCCGGTTTTGCAACTCGGGCAAAATTCACCCACCGGGCTGGCCGTTCCGCAGCTCGGGCAGTGGAGTTGCCGGGGAAATTCCAGTTCAGCCAGACATTTAAGGCAGCACCATTCGCCCCACGCCTGGCAGCCCAAACACCGGCGGGGAAAGAGCGCATCTTTCAGCCAGTCAAATATCTTTTTAACAAACTGCCAAATTTCCCCCCAGCGCATAAGTTGATTTAAGACCAAGTTAGTCGCTGGTCTTTGACTTTAACAGTCAGCTTGGCCGGAAGTTTGATTGAGCCGGCGATTAGCTCGTTGGTTAGCGGGTCTTCCAGTTGATTTTGCAACAGCCGGCGCAAACCGCGGGCGCCTTGTTCGGGTGAGAAAGTTAACCGGGCCATAGCCTTGGCCGTGGCGGGTGTTACTTTGACCGCTAGATTAATTTTTTGCGTGCGCAAACGCGTATTAAAATCAGCCATTTGCAGTTCCACAATTTTGGCTAAGTCGTTTTCGGTGAGTGGATTAAAGACCAGAATATTGTCCAGCCGGTTAAGGAATTCCGGCCGGAAAAATTTTTTAACTTCAGCCAGTAAATGATTTTTGGTTTGTTCGTAATTGGTTTGGAAATTTTCCAAAGCCGATTTGCTGTCGGCCGTAAAACCGAGCTTAGCCTGTTGATTAAGTTCAGCCAGGCCGAGATTAGAGGTCATAATGATGAGCGTGTTTTTAAAATTAATTTGCTTGCCGGCCGCGTCGGTCAAATGGCCATCTTCCAGAATTTGTAAGAGCAGATTAAAAATATCAGGGTGGGCTTTTTCGATTTCATCAAATAAAACCACGCAAGCCGGTTTGCGTTTTACCAGGTCGGTCAGTTTGTTGCTGTCTTTGTAGCCTACGTAACCTGCCGGGGCGCCGATCAATTTAGAGACATTGAAAGCCTCGGCAAACTCCGACATATCAAGGCGAATTAAACTAGCCGGGTCATTAAAAACAATTTCCGCCATCAGCTTAGCCAGTTCAGTTTTACCTACGCCCGAAGGCCCCAAAAACATAAATGAACCAATCGGCCGGGTAGGGCTCGCGAGCCCGAGGCGCGACCGGCGGATGGCTTGCGCGACGGCCGTGACAGCTTCAGCCTGGCCAATGAGGCGCGCGCTTAATAGATTTTCCAGTTTGGTCAAACGGTCGCGTTCCGCCGCTATCAACTCGGTTATAGCCACGCCGGTAATCTGGGCCACAATTTCCGCAACTTGTTGTCTGGTTACGAGCAAGGGATTTTTAGCTTTAGCCGGCGGCGCGATTCGGTTTAGTTCATTTAACTCACTGATTAGACTGGCTGTTTCGTCTTTATAAGTCATGGCCAGAGGAAAATTTTCTTCCTTAATCGCGAGTTCCTTGGCCTGGCTAAGCTGTTTGAGTTTGGCTTCTACGGCGCGTTTTTGCAAAACAACTTGGTCAGTTGGTTTAGAGATTTTTAATTTGGAAGCCGCCTCGTCCAGCAAATCAATGGCTTTGTCCGGCAGGAATTTTTCCGGCAAATATCTTTCGGAAAATTCCACGGCTGCCTCAATCGCTTCTTGGCTAATGGTTACGCCGTGAAAGCGTTCGTAATTATTACGAATACCCTGGAGTACCTTGATGGTTTCAGCTGTCCCTGGTTCGGCAATCTGCAAAACTTGAAAGCGGCGCTCCAAAGCCGCGTCGGTCTCAATGGATTTTTTGTATTCCTCGGGCGTAGTGGCGCCAATACAGCGAATTAAACCCTTAGCCATGGCTGGTTTAAGCAAGTTAGCGAGGTCCAGTGAGCCGGGCGCGGCCCCGGTGCCGATAATGGTGTGGATTTCATCAATAAAAATAATTATTTCCGGGTGAATTTTTAATTCATCCAGAATTTGTTTTAAGCGGTTTTCAAATTCGCCGCGATACATGGTGCCGGCCACTACCAATCCCAAATCCAGCGCATAGATTTTTTTGCCCAGTAAAAATTCCGGCACCTTTTGTTCCAAGATGCGTTTGGCGAGTCCTTCCACAATGGCGGTTTTACCTACGCCGGGGTCGCCGAGCAGCAGGGGATTATTTTTGCTGCGCCGCGCCAGAATATTTATTAATCGTTCAATTTCGGCGTCGCGTCCGATTACCGGGTCAACCTGGCTTTGGATTTCCCGGGAAGTTAAATCAGTGCAGAAAAAATCCAAGGCCGGTGTTTCCTCGCTAATTTTATTGTCGCTTGGTTCGTCGTCAGTTAACAGCGCTTGGGTTAAATCGGGAAAACGAGAAGTGCTTTTTAGAGCCGCCAGCAGTTGCTGCTTAAGCAGGGTTGGAGTCAGGTTCAGCTGGTTCCATAAATTTTTAACTATCTCTCCGTCATTATCAGTTAAGGCGTAGAGCAAGTGTTCCGTGCCAATATAGCGATGATTAAAACGCCAGGCAATTACCACCGAACGTTCAATAATTTTTTTAGCCGCCTCGTCTAGATAACCTAGGAGGATTTTATCCCACGGCCAAGACGAGAGTTTAACTTCCAAGGAATTAATCAGCGGTGCAGCCAAATTAGCCGGTTCGGCGGCGGCCGGCAGATTGGTGCCGTACAATTTTTGTTCCACTACTTTTGGGGTTACGGTTTGTTTGCTTAAAAAATCATTAGCCAACGAACCCTGCTCCAAAGTCAGGGCGTAAAATAAATCCTTTATTTCCACCAGGCTCCGGCCGGTTTGCCGGGCCGCTTGGTGGGCGTTTAGCAAGGTGTTTTGGTAGCGGGTGGTGAATTTAGAAAGAATATCAAACATAGTAAACTGTAGTTTAGCATTTAAAAACAGATAAATCAACCAGAGGAAATTCAAAATGTAAAAAATATATTAACTCAAAAATCAAATCGCAAAAGTCAAAACCACAAGTCAAAATTCAAAAGTTTAATAAGTTTTTACTTTTGGGTTGTGGATTTGAGATTTGACTTTTTACTTTTTACTTAAAATCTGAGCCCATATAGCTTGCTGTACAGAGGTTCATTTTTAAAATTAATAAAAACAGGCCCGTTTTAGCGAGCCTGTTTTCAGTTGTTCAAGTGTTCTAGTGTTTCGGTGTTGTAATGGTTATTTGATTTCCAGCACTTCAACCCGCGAAGCGGTAAACTCG
>JACRFM010000036.1 GCA_016234305.1 Candidatus Kerfeldbacteria bacterium | reverse complement strand
GCGGGACTGGTGCGTGGGTAAATCTAGAAAAACCAGAGCGCCCCCGGCACTACGCCAGGGGCGCTCTGGTTAAATAAACTTCAAATAACGGCTCAACTAATTTGCCAACGCTCACGCACCACACCGCTCTGCAGCCATAAATATTTAACTAGTTCAATAATAACTATCAGGCTCAGGGAAAATACGCCCACAATCAGCCAATCGCTAGCCAGTAAAGGCACGGTCTTAAATAATTTTTGCATCGGCTCAAGGTAGACCACGGCCAGCTGCAATCCCAAGCACAAACTTACAGCGCTAAGCAAACGCCAATTATTCCAGGTATCACGGTTAAAAATGGAACGGTCTAAATATTTACAACTAAAAGCGTAAAAAGGCGAGGTTAAAGCCAACATAGTAAAAATCAAAGTGCGCAAATGGTCAAGATCGGAAAAGTTAGGCAAGAGATAAAGAAAAACCAGCAAACTGCCCCCGCCTTTAAGTAAGCTTAAAAAAACCACAAAAAACCTGCGGATCTGGTCAAGAATTTGGCTGCTTCGGGAAATTGGCGGCTCGGTCATGAGACTAGCGTGGCCCGGGTCGTTAGCCAAAGCCAAGGCCGGGAAAGTTTCGGCTATTAAATTAACCCACAAAATTTGCGAAGCGAGTACCGGTAGGGGTAAATTGGTTGACCACAATAATCCCAGCAAAAATACGCCCAGCACTAAAACCACCTCGGCAAAACTGTCCGACATTAAATAAAAAACCACTTTACGTATATTATTGTAAATAATTCTGCCTTCAGTCACCGCCGCCACGATTGACCTAACATCATTATTTAGCAGCACCATATCGGCGGTGTCCTTAGCCACGTCCGTACCGCTGGACAAGGAAATGCCAATATCCGCCGCCTTCAGGGCTGGCGCGTCATTAACGCCGTCGCCGGTCATGGCCACCACTTCGCCGTTAGCTTGCAAGGCTTTAATAATTTTCATTTTATCCTGCGGCGTGGAACGCGAAAAAACCGTGATTTGTTTAATTTTTTCCTGCAAGGAGGCCTCATCCAGCTTGGCCAGTTCGTCGCCGTTCATAACTGAACTGTCAGTTACTTTAAGTCCGGCTTGATGCGCAATTGACTTGGCAGTTAAGGCATGGTCGCCGGTTATCATAATAAATTTTATGCCGGCTCTTTCGGCCTGACTAATGGTTTCAGCCACTTGCGGACGCAAAGGGTCGCTCAGCAGCATTACTCCCAGCAAAGTAAAGTCGGTTGGCAGTTTAGTGCTGCCGGCTGCTACTGACGAGCCGTCACCTTTATAAATACGTCTGGCTACCGCCAATAAGCGAAAACCTTCGCTGCTCAAATCATTAACCTTATTCAGCCAAATTTCCTTGTGTTCACGAGTCAGGTTCGTGCGTTCACTGGGCAGCTCAACTTTACTGCAATAATCTAAAACTTTTTCCGGCGCGCCCTTGAGCAGAACCAGCCGCTCACCAGCTTTGGTTTTGTGCCAGGTCGCCATATACTTGCGTATTGAATCAAACGGTATAACCAAGATACGAACATACTCGTGTCTTAATTTATCAATATCCAAACCCTGTTCCTGGGCCGCCGCCAGTAAAGCCTTTTCCGTAGCGCTGCCCACCAGCACGGTTTTGTTGCTGTCCGAACTATAAGCCAAATAAGCTTCGGAATTAAGCACGCCTACGGTTAACAAATCACTGATTAATTTATGGTCATAAAGCGAAGTTACCACCGGCGCTACGGCCTTGTCAGGAATCAATACCTGGACAACGCGCATTTCGCCGGCCGTAATCGTGCCGGTTTTGTCCAAACAAATCGTGGTGGTAGAGCCTAATGTTTCCGCTGCCATTAAATTACGCACCAAGGCCTGTTTTTTTAAAATCCGGCGCATGCCGAGCGCCAAAATGGCCGTGACCAGCACCACCAAACCCTCAGGAATACCCGAGGCGGCCATGGCTACGGCCATGGTAAACATTTGCCGCAAAGGATAATTCAGTAAAACACCGGCCATAAATACCAAACCACAAACGGCTAATACTATCCAACCTATTAAACGGGCAAAATTTGTCAATTTATCCTGCAGGGGCGTGGGATTTTCTTTAACCGAAACCAGCAACCGGGCAATTTTACCAAGTTCAGTCTCAAGGCCAGTGGCTACTACCACCGCCATCGCTTGTCCACGGGCTACAGTTGTACCCAAGTAAGCCATGCCAAAACGCTCGGCTAATAAAGTACCCGCTGCCACGCGGACAATTTGTTTTTTTACCGGTTCCACTTCGCCGGTCAAAGCCGCCTCATTGACTTCAAGTTCAAAAACCTTAACCAGCCGCGCATCAGCCGGTACTTTATCGCCGGCTTGTAAGCTGATAATGTCGCCAGCCACCAAGTCCTCTACTTTAAGGTTAGCCCACTTATCATCTCGCAAAACCTTGGCTCGATGCTCAATATAACGGCCCAGTTCGCGCAGGGCAGTTTCGGCTTTATACTCCTGAATAAAACCAACCAGCACATTAACACCAACGGCCAACAGCAAAACCGTGGCGTCTAAAAACTGGCCGATTAAAAAAGACAAGCCGGCGGCCACGGTTAAAATAATAATCAATGAATTAACAAATTGGTGAACCAAAATCTTAAACGGCCTGACACTGTCTTTTTTAGGCAATTCGTTATGCCCGTGCTGCATTAAACGAATAGCCGCGTCTTGACCCGTTAAACCGCGCGCTGAAGTTTTAAGTAATTTAAATATCTCCAGCTGGTTAAGGGCGTGCCAGGCGGGCGGAGACGTTGGTGGATTGTTGGAAAAATTCATCATTTTAAATTATTTGTTACCGGCCAAGAGTTTTTTAGGGGCGGGCGTGGTGGGCAAACTGAACTTAAGACGTTTTACCGATTCTATTTGCCGAGCCTTAAAAGTTGACGAGGTGCGATAACGCGTGACGCGGCGATTACATTTGCTGGCGTAATTACGCATATAAAAAAGAGAAATACTGATCTCTCTTATAATATACCATATTCTCTTTGATTCGCTATCAACTGCCAACTATAATCAAACTGACAAAACTGAATCTACAAATTACGGGAATTAATATACTTAATATATTCCTCAATGCTTTTATCATAACTCTCGGCCAGATCCAATTTTAAAGCCTCGGCAGGAATTAACCATTGATAAGCGACCAACTCCTGATTGTCCAGTTTAAACTCACCGCCCGCAATTTTACAGTAGGCATCAAAATAAACAAAATGAGCCGGCCGATGAAAATCCCGGGAATTTATAAGTTCGCCCCAAGATGTAATTGCAATTGGCCTAAGTTTCAACCCAGTCTCCTCTTCAGCTTCACGAAGCTGGGAGGCTACAATGGTTTCCCCAGGTTCTATATGACCGCCGGGCAAAATCCACTTATTACCCCACTTAGGACACTTTCCCAGCAGAATTTCCCCTTTATCATTTTCAACAATCACACCGCCCACCAGTTCTATGCCTCTGGGATAATTAAGATTTTGAGATGTTGCCATAACCATTCCAGTATACCAAATATCAGCGCAGTCGTCAGTTTGACAGCGTATTTTAGGTGTGCTATAAATATACGTTAAATAAGTATTCATTTAACAAAAACAACAATTCACTTTAACATCAACTTAACAGCTTTACATAGTTTTCAAGCTCGCTGAAGAGTGAGGAAAACAAGGTAAAGACGGAGGAAACATGGAAAAGAAATGCATTTTAGCTGATGGACGAATAGTCATCAGAGGTCCTTGGATTAATCGAAGCGGTTACTACCTGGTCTCCACGCACAAATTCAGAATTGGCATATATGCCATAAGTCAAGAAATGTTGCAGCATAACGAAAAATATGGCGACAACCTAGACATCCTGGAAGTTGGAGTGCCAGTAGGTTTTTGTGGCAACATTACACTGCCCAAGATTCAAATCTTAAACCAAGAGTTATGGACTAGAGATCTGCTTACTGAAGTAATTCGTGTACTAAGACAATCTAACGAATACAGCCAGAGGGTAACTGAATACGTCGCCGGTAAATTATCCAGGATGTTTGAGAAAGAAAAAGAACTTATCCTGAAAGATAACAACAGATTAGTCGGCGACTTGGATTCTAGTCTAGGATGGGGCAAGGGGTCAAGTCCCGGACATGAAGATTTGCAGATTTGGGGTAACATAAAAAATCCCCAAACAGGCAATACGGAAAAAACCAACCTATTAACTATTAATGATTTATACATCTTGATTTGGCCCGGCTCTACTAAAACTCCAACTTACGTAAAAAACAAAGAAATTTGGTGCAAGAAATTAGAATTCCTGGTAATTAATTACCTAAATTTGCTTGTTG
>JACRFM010000037.1 GCA_016234305.1 Candidatus Kerfeldbacteria bacterium | reverse complement strand
TAGTTTTCGCGAAGAAAATTATAACGACCCAGAAGCCAAGGATCGGCGGTTGTCTGAATTTACATTGGTGGAAAGTGAAAAACCTTATGAACGATTAAGTCCGGAAAACGCCTTAACTTTAATTATTTCAACTGAAGAAAGCGTAATCAAAAGCGCTGTTAAACATACCTTGGAACATTTTGAAAATGATATTGAGCTACTAGGTGGAAGAGTTGACTACTTAGAATCGGTCATAACAAAACCATTTAACAGAATCACCTACGACGAGGGTTTAGGGATTTTAAATAGCTCCGGTGGTAATTACAAATTCGGCGACGATTTGGGCGTGAGCGAAGAAAGAAAACTGCTGGCCCATTTTGATAATATTCCTTTATTTGTCAGTCATTATCCGGCCAAAATTAAATTCTTTAATATGAAAAAAATGGCAGATGGCAGACGGGTATATAGCGTTGATTTATTAACCCCACGATTAGGAGAAACTTCGGGTGGCGCGGTACGAGAAGAAGACGGGGAAAAAATTAAAGCCTATTTGCTTCAATCAAAAATAGCGGACTATATTAAAGAACGGCATGGCAATCCACTGCTACCTTTCCAGGAATATTTTAATCTGTTTGAGCAAGAAAAGGCTACCCTGAGAGGCGGCTTTGGCATCGGTTTTGAAAGATTGATTGGTTTTTTATTAAATAGCAATGATATTCTAGAAACCATTGCTTATCGTTCAATGCAGCCGGATAATTAAAAGCCACTCAAAACCTGGCGTAACTTGAGGGGTTATTATCCAGGTCTGAGTTAGTAACTATTTCAATAACTATTGCTCAAACATCGTTCCATAGCCACCGAAGTAAAAATAGTTAAAATGGTTCAGTTAAAGATTTAAATTCCAATAAATCACCATGTGGCTTTTTATTCACGGCCGTGAAAAATTGACACAGCAATAAAAATTGTTTAAAACGGCTGGGCTAAAGATTTAAATTCCAACAAATCTTCAGGCAGGTCGCCAATAAAGCGCGAGGGCAGACCAAACGTCAAACTGCCGGCCAAACGGCGGTTAATGGCGTAAACGCAATAAACTCTTTCCTTAGCGCGGGTTAAGCCCACATAACACAAACGCCTTTCCTCATCCATTTCCGCCGGATCGTTAAAACTGGAAGCGTGCGGAAACAAACCCTCTTCCAAGCCAACTATAAAAACATGTTTAAATTCCAGGCCCTTAGCGGCATGCAAAGTCATTAAAGTTAAACCAGCGGCTTTATTTTCCAAATTATCCTGGTCCTGCCACAAAGAGACCTCGGTCAAAAACTGCTCCAGAGCGGCCTGGCCAATTCCGGGCACCCTTTCGGCCGCCACGGTTTTGAGTTCCTGCACATTCATAAATCTGACTTCACCTTCAGCGGTGCCGTCCAAAATATCAGCCGCCAAACCGCTTTTATCTAAAACCCGGTCAATTAAATCAGCCACGCTTAAGACGGGCAACTCTTTTTTTAAATAATCAAACAGCTGCTTTAATTTAACCAAAGCCGCCTGACGTTGGCCTGATAAAACCGCTCTATCAGCCAAAACTAAAGGACTGATTGACTGGGCTTGGGCCATCTGGACTAACCTTTCCAAACTAGTTAACCCCAAGCCTCGGCTGGGACGTAAAATCACCCGACGCAGACTGACAGTATCATAAGGGTTAAGCAATAAACGCAAATAAGCTAAAACGTCTTTAATTTCCCGGCGTTCATAAAAACGCACCCCGCCAATCAAACGATAAGGCACGCCTTGTTTAAGGCAGACTTCTTCCAAAGCGCGGCTTTGCAAATTGGTTCGGTAAAGCACGGCCGTGCCGGACAAATCCTCAGTTGAACCGTAAAAACGCGACGGCATTTTAAAACTCGGCAGCCAGTGGGGCGCGATTTCCGCTTCATAACTCAATTCATTATCGGCTTCACCGCTAACCAGTTTAATAGCCTGACCAATCACAAATTCAGCTTCGGCATTCTCGTCGCCCACTTCCACCACTTGCAAACGCGCGCCCGCGGGATTAGCGGTCCATAATTTTTTATCACTTTTCATTTCAGCTTTAGTCATAACCGCATTGGAAGCGTTAATAATATTTTGAGTGGAGCGGTAATTCTGCTCCAGCTTGCAGATTTTGGCTTCGGGATAATCTTCTTTAAAACGCAAAATGTTGCCAAAATCGGCGCCGCGCCAGGAATAAATTGATTGCCAATCGTCACCCACGACATAAACATTCCGGTGTTCTTTAGATAACAGTTCACACCACCGGTACTGGGCATGATTAGTATCCTGATATTCATCTACCAATAAATATTTAAATCTTTGTTGATAGCGAGCCAGGGTCTTGGGCTCAGCCTGCCACAACCAAACTAGCTGGGTAATCAAATCGTCAAAATCCATGGCTTGATTTTGCTTAAGCGCGGCTTGATATTTTTCATAAATCCGGCAGATAACTTGGGAAAACTGATCGCCCTCGCTTTGTTCCAAAAACTGAATCGGCGTCAACAAGCTGGATTTAGCCCGAGAAATAGCCGTGAGCATAGCACCAGGGGAAAATTGTTTAACTGATAAATTCATGGCTTTATAAACCGACTTAATTAAACTCAACTGGTCGTCTTCGTCATAAATTGTGAAATGACCAGGATAACCAAGCTTAACCGCTTCGCTCCTTAACCAACGGCAACTGACTGAATGAAAAGTACCCACCACCGCCGTCCTGCCCAAAACCGAGGCGCCTATTAACTGCGCCACTCGGCTCTTAAGCTCATGCGCCGCCCGATTAGTAAAAGTTACGGCCACAATCTCATAAGGTGAAACTTTTTTTACTTTAATTAAATAAGCCAAACGATGCACAATCGTTTTGGTTTTACCGCTGCCAGCCCCGGCCAATACTAAAACCGGGCCGGCAGCGGCCGTAACAGCCTTAAGCTGGGCCGGATTTAAACCATTAAGAATATCGGATTCTGACATAGTTTGCTTAGTCTTTAATTAATCAAGACTGCGCTTATCAGTATAAACTGATTTAGGGAAAAATGAAGCCTCGTGTCTCTTAGGTTTAATAATATCAGACTGGTAGCGCTCCTGCCGGCGCGGTAGCCTCTTCAAGGAAGGATAAAAATCAGCCGTAATTCTCCAAAATCCAAAGGAAGATGAGAGTAAATAAGCATTAACAATCATAACAACCAAGACATAACAATACTTAATCTTTTGTCAAAGTAGTTGACAAACTAAATCGCTTATGTTACTGTTTATACACCTTTAGCTGACTTAGTCAGCAATCTACATATTTTTACGGAAATGATAAAATACGTCCAAATCGCCCAAGCGGCGGTTTCTCTGCTTTTGATTATCGCTATAATTTTACAAAACCGCGGCTCCGGACTAGGAGGGATTTTTGGTGGTGAAGGCAATGTTTATCGAACCAAAAGAGGCGTAGAAAAGGGGCTATATATTAGCACTATCATCTTAGTTATAATTTTCATTGGTTTGGCAATTTGGAGTCTGCTTGTTAGTTAATAGTTTAGCTGAATATTTTTACGTTAATACAACTTATCAAGACGGTTGGTCAAAAGATAGCCAATCGCCTGTTTCAGCTCTGGCGTATAATTTACGGTCAGAGTGAGACAGATATTGAAAGTAATTTTAACCGCGCCGCGCCTAGAACCTGGCCAAGCTGGCGACAATTATCCTTGTTTCCCAAAGTTCTAGATACGAAAGAACGCAAGGTCGGGTTTATTTTATTAATAACCTGTTTAATAACCGGCAGTTGGCTGGCCTGGCGCTGGCACCAAACCACTACCGTGATTATGCCCCAAGTTGGCGGCGAATACAGCGAAGCCTTAATCGGTAAACCACAAACCGCCAATCCACTGCTGGCCACCGCCGATGCTGAGTTTGACCTCAGTCAGTTAACTTATCGCGGTTTATTTAAATATAGCAAAGAAGGCAAGGCTGTTCCGGATTTGGCGGAAAGTTGGCAACTGAGCGCTGATGGCAAAACTTACCAAATTACTCTGCGACCTGATTTAAAATGGTCAGACGGTAACCCCTTGACCAGCTACGACGTAGCTTTTACTTTCAACAGTTTACAAAACAGCCAGTTAAATAGCCCGCGAGCCACCGAATTCAAGGAGGTGGCAGTTAAGCGTATTGACCAGCGCCGCCTTAACTTTACTTTAAAAAATCCCTACACGCCATTTTTAGGCGCTCTCACCATTGGCCTAATCCCAGCTCATATCTGGGAAGTAATCCCGCCGGAAAAATGGCTGAGCAGTGAAGCTGGTTTGAAGACTGTCGGCACTGGACCTTTCCGTTTTAAAGATTTAATCACCGGACAACAAGGTATTATAAAAACCTATATTCTTGAACCTAATCCCTACACTCATACTCATAAACCTTTTTTACAACAAATAACTTTAAAATTCTTGCCTGACCTGGCGAGTGCGCTGGACAGCCTAAAACAAGGTATGGTTCAGGGCTTAGGCGGCCTAGATGGCGATAGCGCCAGCTCTTTATCCAGTCAAAAATTCAGTCTCTATGATATTCCTTTGCCGCAATACACCGCCATTTTCTTTAATCCTGAACAAAATGAATTTTTGAAAAATGAATCACTCCGCCGGGCCTTAAGTTATGCTACTAATCGCCTGGACCTTATTCAAGAACTGGCGGGTAATAATTATCGTCCGGCCACCGGCCCATTCGTAGTCGGCGAATTAAAAAACAAAACCGCCAATCTAGCCTGGCCGTTTAATTTAGAATCTGCCCAAAAGATAATCAACGAAGCCGGCTATAGCAAAAATAAAGACAATCAATTTTTTACCAACAAACAAGGCCAACCTTTGGCGATTACTTTAACCACTGTTGACCAAAATCAGTATTTGGCTGTGGCTGAACAAATTCAAAAGCAATGGTCCCGGGCTGGCTTTAAAGTTGAACTCAATGTCGTGCCAACCAATGAACTGCAAAACAGTATAATTAATAATCGAGCTTACCAGGCCCTGCTGGCCAGTGAAATTATCGGCCTTGACCCTGACCCTTATCCGTTTTGGCACTCCTCCCAGGCAGCTGCTCCGGGACTAAATCTGGCCTTATTCCAAAATCATGAAGCCGACACCCTGCTAACCTCGGCCAGACAATCAAGAGACGATAAACAACGCCAAGCGCAATATCTGAGATTCCAGGAAATTCTAAAAGATGACAGCCCAGCCGTGTTTTTGTTCAGTAAAAATTATATCTATGCCTTGAGTCATAGTCTGCGCGGCGTAGAACGGCGATTAATCAACCAGCCGGCCAATCGTTTTTTGGATATAGAAAATTGGTACACTAAAATTATTCGCGAATAAAAACACTCTAGCCCGGATGGCGCCTGCCGGCCGTCAGGCAGGGAACCCCGCACCACTTAAGGGTGCGGGGCGAGACAATACTATAACGACGACTAAACTTAAAAACTTATAACTTCATTCCAATTAATTCCATCTGCCCGGATGGCGGAATTGGTATACGCATACGCTTCAGGTGCGTACTCCCTTACGGGATTGAGGGTTCGAGTCCCTCTCCGGGCATAATCACTCTGACTACCAGACTAACCATAAATAATTAACCCTAATTCACATTTTATAAATCTTGGGACTCGAAGAGCGCGAGACAAGCACGCGAGCTAGCCCGAGCGTGCCCCGAGTGTAGCGCTCCGGACCGCGAAGTCGGAGCGAGCGGGAGTCCCTCTCCGGGCACCATAGGAAATTTAAAATTAAAAAATCAAAATGAAAAATGACAAATTAAAATTATAAAATGTCTAAATTAACAATTTTTACATTTTACACTGTCATTTTAATTTTTGATATTTACATTTTACATTACTATATTATTAACTTTCATCAGAACACTCACGTTTTATAACAACATCAACCAATCAACAAATTTATGCTTCCAACTAACCGACCATTCGGACAAAAATTCAACCGCCCTAACCAGAGCAGTGTTTTAGCCAAACCTAATTTCAATCGCCCGCGCGGCCTCTTAAATCGTTACACCCGACCGGGACCACAGTCAATCAGCAAAAACAACGACTTATCCAAACTACGAATAATTCCCTTGGGCGGACAAGAAGAAGTCGGCCGCAATATGACCATTTTTGAATATGGTCAGGATATTGTCATTTTAGACATGGGCATGCAATTTCCCGAGGAAGACATGCCGGGAATTGACTATATCATCCCTGATATTCGCTATCTCCAGGGTAAAGAAAAAAACATCAGGGCGGTAATTTTGAGCCATGGTCACCTTGACCATATCGGAGCCGTGCCGCACATTTTGCCTAAACTGGGCTGGCCGGCGGTTTATTCCACCAAATTAACCCTGGCCTTAGTCCGGAAACGCCTGGAAGAATCACAGCAAAATCGTTTTTTGAAAGCTTACGAAATAAAATCAACCAAAGAACAATTTACTTTCGGCAATATCCGGGTTAACTTTTTTGACGTCACCCACAGTATTATGGACGCCGTCGGTGTTGTTATCCAAACGCCGGTCGGTAATATTATTCATCCGGGTGATTGGCGCTATGATTTTGACCCGGTCAACGGCCGGCAAACTGATTTCTCACATTTGGCCCAATGGAACACCCGCGTCACACCGTCTATTTTAATGATGGAAAGTTTGGGCTCAACTAAAGAGGGACATCAAATGTCCGAACTGGAAGTTTATCGCAACACCAAACAAATTATTGAAAAAGCCCCCGGACGCATTATTATCGCCACTTTTTCCTCAATGGTGGAGCGGGTCGGCTGGATAATCAACATGGCCGAACAGCTTGGCAAAAAAGTCGCCCTGGACGGCTATTCCATGAAAATGAACATTGAAATTGCCAAAAAAATCGGCTACGTGAAATTCAAACCCAACACCATGGTGGATATTAAACGAATTCACGACTATCCCGACAATAAAATAGTGGTGATTT
Source organism: Candidatus Kerfeldbacteria bacterium (assembly GCA_016234305.1). Lineage (GTDB taxonomy): Bacteria > Patescibacteriota > Patescibacteriia > Veblenbacterales > UBA10138 > JACRFM01. The sequence goes on along the minus strand of JACRFM010000037.1, from coordinate 7,367 downwards.
GTACGGGCGCACAAGGCGAAGACCGGGCCGTCTTAATGCGCATTGCCAATGGCGAACACCGCTACCTAAAAATTCAAAAAACCGATACGGTTATTTTTTCCTCGTCAGTTATTCCCGGTAATGAACGGACCATCCAACGCGTCAAAGACATGCTTTACCGTCAATGTACTGATGTAATCCACAAGGAAATTATGGACGTTCACGGCGGCGGCCACGCTCTGATGGATGATATTAAACTACTCATCCGCCAAATAAAACCCAAATACTTAATACCGGTTTACGCCAACCATTACCTGCTTAAAGAAGCTGGCAAAGTAGCCATGTCCATCGGCTTTCCCCCGGCTAATATCTTTTATTTGGACAACGGCAGCGTGGCTGAAGTCAGTACCGCTGGCACTAAAGTTCTGGCACAAAAAATACCCATTGAATATGTGTTCGTCGATGGCTTAGGTGTAGGCGATATTTCCCAAGTAGTTTTGCGCGACCGGCAAATATTATCCAATGATGGTATGGTGGTAATTATAGTTACCGTTGACGGGAAAACTGGCAAACTGGTCGGTTCGCCGGATATTGTCTCCCGCGGCTTTATTTATATGAAAGATAATAAAAAGCTGATTGACGAAACCAGGCACAAAATAAAGGATATCCTAAAAGTGACGGAAACCGCCAAGGGCGTAAATGACGTTTATCTTAAAGATAAATTACGCAATGATTTGGGACTTTTCCTGTTCCAAAAAATTGAACGGCGTCCGATGATAATTCCTGTTATAATAGAAATCTAAGTCAATTTTGATTTTTGATATTTACATTTTAAATTTTATTATATGCTTCCACAAGGTAAGATCATCTTCTCCGGCATTCAGCCTTCCGGCGATATTCATCTTGGCAATTACTTGGGCGCCCTGCAAAATTGGACCTTGTTGCAAAATGACAACCAGTGTTTTTTTTCCATTGTTGATTATCACGCTATTACCATACCTTACGAAGTGGCGGAAATGCCTAAAAAAGTACAGGGGGCGGCACTGGACGCCTTGGCCGCCGGCCTGGACCCGGAAAAATGCGTGCTCTTTATTCAATCACAGGTACCAGAACACACTGAACTAGCTTGGCTTTTAAATACCATCACTCCCTTGGGCGAACTGGAAAGAATGACGCAATACAAAGACAAAACGCAGCAGCACGCCGCCGCCATTAACGCTGGTCTGCTTAACTACCCCATACTGATGGCGGCTGATATTCTGCTCTATCACGCTGAACTTGTGCCCGTGGGCGAAGACCAGGCGCAGCACGTTGAATTAACACGCCTCCTGTCCCGCAAATTCAACAGTTTATTCGGCGAATATTTCCATGAACCCAAAGTTTATGAGGCCTCAGTGCCGCGGGTAATGTCACTGCTCGACCCGTCTAAAAAAATGTCCAAATCGCTGGGACCAAATCACTGCCTGAATTTAAGCGACTCGCCGGAAATCATAAAGAAAAAAATTGCCAAAGCCGTAACTGACGAAGGTGGGGGCGGCGGCAACGAAATATCCGGCGGGCGCAACCTCCTTAACCTATTTAAAATGCTTTCTACTGACAAACCTTTAAAACAAAAACTGGAACAAGACTACCGCGCGGGCGAATTAAAATATTCTGAATTCAAACCATTGCTGGCTGAAACCATTATTAAGGTACTGGAACCAATTCAAACGCGCCGCGCCGAACTAACGGCCAAACCGCAAAAAGTTAACAAAATATTAATGTCCGGACGCGACCGCGCCCGTCTGATTGCCCAAAAAACCCTGCAGGACGTTAAGGCCAAAATGGGCTTAGCTTAATAAAACATCTACTACAACACTTTTAAAGCCTAGTAGAGGGGCACCCTCTATCCTAAAACACCACCCTTGAGAGTGGTGTTTTAGTAATATAGATTATTTCCTTTTTTTATTCTCTCCAAGCATTGAAATAAATTTTCCTTTATACAATACCTTCATCACTTCCTCCGGCTCAAACACCTTGCCGTTCATACATACATAAACACCGGGCGGCAGCTCCAATACTTTGGCAACAGCATAGCCCAGGTTAAAAGGAGCGTCTGAAGGCGAAAAACCCACCAAGGGAATCATCGGGTAAAAATAATTGTCTTATCCAGCTTTTTCAGTTTTGCCTTTAAATAACGGGCCGTATCGGACATTGTATAAGTACCGTGGGTAATAATTATTTTTCTGCTTTTACTCCTGACTACGGCCTTAAGTATTTTATCCAAGTCTGTTCTAGCCAAATCCCGACTATCTTTCATGCATACTTCAGTAAAGACAACTTTTTCATACAATTTTAACCCTTGAATAAACTGCGGTAAAACCGACTGCTTGTTTGGCACAGCCGTATCCTTGACAGCACTATAATAAGAATCAATTGTGCCGCCAGTTAATATAAATTGAATGGTTTCTTTGTTGAACATATATTTTATCTTTAGTTAAATAATTTTAAATTATTTTTTGCGCCAACTATCTATATCCAAAATAGAATGACTAATTCCTACTACTACCAATGTTAATAAAGAAAATAAACCAAAATTAAGCAGCCACCAACCAAGCGGCAGCCAAGAGCTAGACGCTCCTGCGGCGATAATTTGAATAAGCAATGATACTAGTATGCCGCTGTAATAATCCGTCGGCGCCAAGGCCAGCCATTTTTTATGCCACCAAATATGTTCCTTTTTAAACTCACTTAAAGGATAATAAGGATTAAGCACAAACCATAAAAAATCCCACAACACCACGAATAAAAAGAATAAGGACAAGGTTTGCGACCAATGGGACAGGGTAAAAGGGAAACCAAAAACATAAGGCAGGTGAAACACCAAAAAGACAAAACCAAAAATGCCAGCGTGGTAGCCGGTTAAATCCTTGTCATTCATCACTCGGCGCCAGCAGCGCACGTACCACTTCTGATTACTGGGACGCCAAGTCGGCAAATCGCCCGCCCAACCGTGCCGGCCTTCAGTTTGAATTTCCATCAAGGCGAGCACCACAGCCATGATAAATAAATAAAAGTTTGTATATATGGCCTGCATAAAATTGTTAGCTGACTTTAGTTATGAACCGTGTTTATCGGCTGACCTGCTAAATAAGCTTTAATATTATCCAAAGTGGTATTCAAAATGCGTTTAATAGATTCCTGACTATTGAAGGCATTATGCGGCGTAATAATCACATTGGGCATTTCCAATAAAATATGGTCAGCTATCAAAGTTTTATAATCACAAGTTTTGTGAAATTCTGGCGACAATAATTGAATTTCCTCTTTGATATATGACTCCTCCTCTAACACATCCAAACCCGCCCCGGCTAACCGCCCGCCTTTTAAAGCTTCAGCTAGAGCAGCCGTATCTATCAATCCACCCCGGGCTGTATTAATCAAAACCGCGCTCGGCTTCATTAGACGTAAGTTGTCACGATTTAATAAGTGATGAGTCTGCTCATTGTAAGGCGCATGTAAGGTAATAACGTCTGACTTCCCTAGTAATTCAACCAAGGAAACATAAGAGAACCCTAAACTGGTGGCCAGTGATTCATCCTGCTTAGGATCAAACACTAAAACATTCATGGCAAACCCTTGGGCCATTCTAGCTACATGCTGACCAATATGCCCGCCGCCAATTATACCCAGGGTTTTATCTTTTAAATCAAACCCGCGCAAGCCGGCAAAAGAAAAACTGCCGGCTTTGGTGCGGTCGTAAGACGTACAAATATTACGCGATAAAGCTAAAATTAATGCCCAGGCGTGTTCAGCCACAGTATTTTCCCCATAGAACGGCACATTACAAATGGTTATGCCTTTACTTTTGGCAGCGACCACGTCAATATGGTCAAAGCCAGTGGAACGAGTAGCGATTAACTTCAAATTCGGTAACTTAGCCATAACTTCGGCCGTCAGCGGAGTATAAATAAACGGCGCCACTATCTCGGCCGAACCAATAGCCGCATAATCTTCATCTTTAAGCGGCTCGGTTTTTAAAACCAAATCATGTTCCGGCAAAGCCGCTTTAATATCGGCTTCTTCCCAGCCTTCTAATTCAGTAAATACAATCTTGGCCATATATTTTTTATTAAACATTTATAAATTGACTTTTTCTAAATTAACTTCTCGTTGCAGCCATTTCTGCGCTATAGCCTGGGTGTGAACCGTAAGGTCAGTCACAAAAAAATTATGCTCCGGCTTAGTGCTGGCCACGGCCAAAGCTGGCTGTTTATTAACTAAGGCGGCCACCAAAGCGGCTGTTTCCTGAGCCGGGTCAATAACTTTTATACGCTTACTTAAACGGGTGGTGATTAATTTTTTAACTAAGGGATAATGAGTACAAGCTAAAACCAAAACCTCAACTTGCGCCTGTTTAAAAGGCAACAAATAATGCTTAACAATCCGTTTGGTCTCGGGCTTATCTAACCAACCCTCTTCTACTAGCGGCACAAGTAGCGGCGCTGGCCAAGCCGTCACTTTATAATTATCAATCTTTAACAATTTTTGGTAAATGCCGCTATTAACCAAGGCCCTGGTACCCATCACGCCAACCCGTTTAATCTGAGATATTTTCTTTATAGCCAACACGGCCGGGGTAATAACATCTATAACTTCTATTTCCGGGTAACGCTCCTTAATAGCCTCTAGACCCACCGCTGAGACCGTATTACAAGCCACCACTATCACCTTAGCGCCACGCTCCACTAAAAATCGCGTCGCCTCCAAACCATACTGTTTGATCACTTCCGGACTTTTGTTGCCATAAGGCGTACGCGCCGTATCGCCAAAATAAAGCAGACTCTGGTTAGGTAACTTTCTCATTACCTCCCGTACCACTGTTAAACCGCCGATGCCGGAGTCAAATAAACCAATCATAATAAAAATTCAAAATTAAAAGCTTAGCTTCTATCCCGATGGCCATCGGGATGGTTGCACGAGGCAACCAAAATCAAAATGGAAAATTAGTAAATCATTTAGAATTTTACAGTGTCATTTTTATTTTTGATTTTTACACTTGGCATTAAAAACTATATGTGCTCCCGTAGTTTTTGCCCAGCTACCGAGCTGGCTTTTAGTGCTTGGGCAAGCAATGGTGAAGTTATTGTTACTGGGCATACTTATAAATCTTTATTTAAATACTCGTAATAAATTTTATCTTGCTGGTGATAAACCGTTTCCCGATACGACCCAGAAATCAATTTATCATAAAGCGGCGTAACCTCCCCTGAGTAATTCAACAATTCCTTTAAATAATGCTGACAACGACCCTTCTCGCTACCATTAGCATAGCCCCTAAGCTTAGCATCGTTTTTTGACTTACGTATTTGTACAAACATATCCAGCCATTTTAGATAAGTAGCGTCACCGGTAAACAAAATATCTTCCAGATTACTAAAGTCCAACCCTGGCAAGGCCTCATGCAAAATAGCTTGCACTTGAACAACGTCTACCAAACCTTCTCGACGAGCCAAAGCCAAACCAACATAATAAAGGTCAATCCGATCGCGGGTTAGTTCACCGGCCGTTCTAGCTTGCAGCATTTTTATGGGGTCAGGCTCGCTCTCGTTATAATAGGTAATATCTGAACGCACATAAGAACGATAAGCAATGTTATATTCATTAAAAATGTTTTCCAAATGCTCTGATAACAATTTTTTCTGTAAATAAAGACGGGCTGCTAAAGCTGCTGCTACAATCGAGGCCTCGCCCGCGCTCTTTTCGCGCATGGCCAGGGCTTGACGGCCACCCCGGCTAACCACTAAATCTTCCGGACCAATAATCATCCCGCCGCTCTCCTCTCCGGCAAACACCAAACGGGGATCCAGGCCAAGACTAACTTCCTTACCCCAAATATTAGTCAGTCTAACCTCGCTGGTTGGTTGGTGACGAAGCTGTTTTTCTACTTTTTTCATAACCTGCTGAATTTCTTTAAAACCAACTGGCGTAGTCAAGACCGCCACTCCGCAGGCCTTAGCCCATTCATCCCAGGAACGAGGCGAAGGCGTAGTGGCAATCATTATCCGCGAATGTTTATCCCACTGACCAGCGGCTTTAAGCTGTCGCATATGAAAATCCATTATCAACAAAAAAGTATAAGCGGGATGGTAAAAAACAATAATTTTTTCCTGGTCAATAACTAAAAAATCAATACCAATTTTTTCCAAGAACTCACGACGTTCAGCCCGTTCCACTTGGGCCATAACCAAACGGTCGCCATCCGGATCAGTAATTAAAATAGTATAACCCACTGGTTTATCGCGCAGGACTTCCTCATAACCCATAGTAACCTGAACTTCAGGCAAAGAAGCATCGCAAGACAAGTCAAAGAATTCTGGCTTACCAGTGTCGAGGTTGGGCCGCCAAACTTTACCAACTCCGTGAAAAAAGGGGTCTTCTTCAGAATTATGCCAGTCAAATAACGGCGGCATGCCCAAACGGTCAAACAAAGGCACTAAATTTTGATACATGCACCCGCCGACAGTTTCAAACATCAGCCTCATACCGGCCGTGGCGGCCTGCTTGATTAAATCAAGATTGGCGGGCGTAGCTACTACCCGGCGCAAATGTTCGGCATACAAATCAAAACCGTCAAAATCCTGAATAATTTTAGGGTTATCCTTAGACGCTAAAGTAATTACATACCCCTCTGGCCGAATCTTGGCTTGCTCAACTATTTGGGCCATTTTATCGACAAAACCTAGTGAGACTTCGGCGGAAAACTGAGCGCCCTCATTGTCTAAATCTTTAGTGGCCGTCTTGCTGCTGACGGAATGGCTGGCGGTAACATATTCTCCGCCAGCATAATCATTCATAAAAATCAAAAATGAAGTCATCCAAATAGTAGTCAAATGAATACCTTTAGGTTGATGAGTAAATATACCCAGCGCCGCCTGCAACCGAGAGATAAGTCCCACATAATGGTCAGTATTGTAACGTACCTCGCCGCCGGCAATCTTATGCAGCTCTTTGCCGGGATTGGCCTCACGCAAGGCCAGCGCTTTACCAATCGTTGCCACCGCTACCCCCAACTGATTTATAGGAAAACGCACATCCCAAGGATACAGCACATTCTGCGGCCCCCGCACACCACCAATGGCATGGGTAGCCTCCTGACGATATCTATCCAGCCACTCACCAAGTTTCCAGTCCGCCACCATTTCCTTGGTTAACCGAAAAGTAATTTCACCCTTGTTATTCAAATCAAAAATCGGCTGCTGCTTAATGCCCGGCGGCGTTTGGACCTCAATGGCGGCAAAATATTCCTCCTGCAATGATTTTATATATTGATGGCGTTCTTCTAAATTCATGATAAATTAATTAATTCCAACTAGGCTAAGTATAGCAATTTTAGCCAAAAATAAAAG
>JACRFM010000035.1 GCA_016234305.1 Candidatus Kerfeldbacteria bacterium | reverse complement strand
TATCTGTATCTAGTATTACAGCTTCGGCTGACGGCAATTGGGTTTATTTTACCGACAGCGAAGGTAAACTGCGAAGCTTGAAGTTGAAAGAATAATTAAAATAAAATCCTAAATCTTAAAACTTAAATCCTAAATAATACCCAATGCCTAAGTATGATTTAGAAGATAGAACAGCTAAGTTTGGCATAGAAATCATCAAGTTTGTTCGCAGCTTACCAAAAAATCATTTGACTTTGCCAATTTTATCCCAATTAGTTAGGTCGGCCACTAGTATTGGAGCGAATTTTTGCGAAGTTGATGATGCCGAATCTAATAAAGATCTTATTCATAAACTGGGTATTTGTAAGAAAGAAGCTCGTGAAACTAAACATTGGTTAAGAATGTTGGCCGAAGCCGAGCCAATAAGCAAAATCAAAGCCCGGGTTTTATGGCAAGAAGCCAAAGAACTAAATGTAATCTTTAATTCTATCATAATCAAACTCAAAAACAAAACCTAGATTGTTCCTTATTTAGGATTTGTGATTTATTTAGATATTAGGATTTAAAATTTAGGATTTTACTAATTGATATGTTTCGTCACCACGGTTTCTGGTTTTTAATAATTGCCCTAGCGGTAGTTGGTTTTGCATTTTATAGTTTAAAGCAGCAATCTTTAGGTCTTAAGCCGACAGCAAGTAAACCAGCTGAAATAGCCTTGCCTAAGTCGCCTGGTGAAATTAAGCTTTATCCAGCTGACCCGGTTTGGGGTTCACGCTTGGCGCCGGTCAAAATTATTGTCTATAGTGACTTTCAGTGCCCATATTGCGCCGAGTCCGACCCGTTGTTAAAAGAGATGGTAAATAACAGCAGTGGCAAAGCCGTTTTGGTTTGGAAAGATTTTCCTTTGCCTAATCACGCGCAGGCTTACGCGGCCGCCGAGGCAGCCCAGTGTGCTTCTTCACAAGGCAGATTTTGGGAATTTCATGATAAGTTATTTTTGAACCAGTCTTCTTTAGGAAGCACATTGTATCAACAGTTGGCATCTGACCTAAAATTAAATGTAGATAAATTTTTGAGCTGTATAAGTAATAAGGAAGCCGTGCCCTTGATAAATCAAAATATTAATGAAGCTAAGTCCATTGGTGTTGATGGTACACCCACTTTGATTATCAATGGGCAAGTTTATAATGGTACCCTAACTAAGGAACAGCTCAATTTGATATTAAACTCCGTGACAACTAATCAGCCATGAAAATAGAGAAATTCATTTTGATAGTATTATTATCTAGTCTGACGTTAATTCACGGTCAGACAGTTTTAGCACAGCAGGCTGACGATGTTTTTAGTAAAGCTTGCCAGGATTTAGGTAGTGGCTGGAAAATTCAAACAAAATTTTTACCGATAAATATTTGTTCTCGCCAGGTTCCTGGAGGGGAAAAATGCGGTCAAGGTAATAGCGCGGTTGATTGTTTTGGTTGTGCTACTTCTTATATTACCGGAGCTGTATGCTGCCAAAAAAATAATGGTACGGCTAGCGAATACCAATGTGTTAATATAAAAAATCAGGGTTTTAATACAGCCTCGGCCGATGCAACCAGTCAAGATAATATTAAAAACTGTTTAGGAGAGGGTTTCCATGAGGCTGTAAGTTGTTTTTTTGTTAGCTGTTGTAAACCTTATACCTGTAATACGTTAACGGCTGGGCAAGTTCAATGTTTGGCGCCAGCTGGTACCTATAATAATGTGGCCGATTTACAGCCTGAAACTAAGGATGAAGTAATTTTTGATCCGCAGGTAACTATACCGGGAACTATTTTTACCAAAGGTAAGCCTATTAAAATCAATAATAGTTTATTGGCTGAATATATTGGCGGTTTTTATAAGTTTTTTGTAGGTTTTATGGCCGTGGTGGCCGTAGTGATGATAATGTGGGGCGGATTTAAGCGTATTATGGCCGCTGGTAATGCTGAGAATGTAAAAAATGCCAACGGCACTATTTTTGCCGCTATTATTGGTTTGGTTATTACTTTAATTTCTTACACTTTACTTAATTTAATAAACCCGGCACTGGTTAGTTTTAAGCCATTAATGATTGAACCAGTTACCCGCGAGGATCTCATAATAGTGGAAACTGGCTCTGATTCAGGAAAGGCTACCTTAAGTGAGTCAAATCCGGTTGGAGGTAAATGTTCTGAAGAAGATAAAGTGGTGGTTATTGACGTTACTAAATTTGGTGGTGTTTACGCTAGTGACAAGAGGTTACTCCCCGAAGCTTATCAAAAATTATTGGAGGTAGAGAATGAACTTTTTGCCAAAGATGGTAAGAAATTACAAATTAATTCAGCTTTTCGGTCAGTTGCAGTGCAGGATAAATTGTGGCAAAAAGCTTTAGTCAAGTTTGGTTCGGAGGAAAAAGCTATTGAGTATGTAGCGCGTCCAAAGTGTGGCGCCCCTCATTTGACCGGCGGAGCGGTTGATGTGTGCATTAGTGGTAGTCAAAGTTGCACTAAAATGACATCAGCTTGGGCCCATTATGATAAATATGGTGATGAAACTAAGAATCCAGAACTTAAAGATGTTAAATTATTGCAGGAAGTGATGGCTAAATTCGGTTGGGTAAGATACTGTGGTGAATGGTGGCATTTTGAATATGGTACAGAGCGTTGGCAACGTGGTAAGGGTCTTCCAGCTTCAGACTATCGTAATAAGTGTGTATGAAATGGTTTCAAAACAAGTTAATCCTCATGCTGAGCACATTCGTTACACTCAGTGTAAACTCCGCGAAGCATCTCTAAAATACTTATAAAACCAGGAGATTCTTCAGCCGATTATATAAGATTATTTTCTTTTTTAAAGAAGTATAAAATGGCAGTAAAGTTAATGTTGATTGTTTTAAGAAGTATAATGGTTCAACTGAATATAGTGTGGATGCCATGAAAGTTTATAATTTTTGCAAAGTTAATAATCCTGGTTAAGGTTTAAGGTAATGACTAAACTAAACACAGTTTTCATTTGTACCAATTGCGACGCTCAATACCCAAAATGGGTGGGGCGTTGCAGCGAGTGCGGCAAGTTTGGCACAGTGGCGAGTGAGCCAACTATGATTAGTAAAAATAAACCTCAAACTTTGACCTCGGCGGCTATCGCCGCTAGTACGGTTTCTTTGGCTCAAGTTAATGGTTTTAAAAATGTAGCGCGGTTTAGTTCAGGTTTGCCTGAAGTTAATCGGGTGGTTGGCGGCGGATTCGCCGAAGCCAGTGTTATTTTGCTTACCGGCGCGCCGGGCGTGGGTAAATCCACCCTGGTGTTGGCTTTGGCGGAAAAGTGTGGCTGGCCGGTTTTATACGCTTCTGGAGAAGAATCAGCCGAGCAGGTGCAAGGGCGGGTAGCTCGTTTAGGTTTAAATGGCCAAAATTTGCATTTTACGCCCTCTACCGACGTGCACGCGGTAATTCAATCAGCTCGCAATTTACAGCCCAAATTGTTGGTTATAGATTCACTTCAAACCATGCAGACTGATGATATTCAGGGCGGAGTGGGTTCGCCCAGTCAAATTCGTACGGTTTTGGCCGAGCTCGTCAATCTGGCTAAAACCAGTGCCCTGGCCGTGCTGGTGATTGGTCATGTGACTAAAGAGGGCATTGCCGCCGGCCCCAAAACTATTGAACATTTAGTTGACGTGGTTTTGAGTTTGGAGGGTGTGGAGCATCAGCCTTTGCGATTTTTACGGGCCAATAAAAACCGTTTTGGTCCAACTGACGAAGTGGGCGTGTTTCAGATGACTGAAAACGGCTTAATTGAAGTTGACAATCCTTCCGCCCTGTTTTTAAATGAACGCCATAGCGGCCCCGGGTCTGGCGTGACTGCTTTGATTGAGGGTTCGCGCAGTTTGCTGATAGAAGTTCAGGCTTTGGTTACCAGAACGAGCAGTCTTAATTACCCTAAAAGGGCTACCACTGGTTTTGATGCTAATCGTTTGCAGGTTTTGCTGGCCGTATTGAATGAGCGGGCGCGGATAAATTTGGGTTATAAAGACGTTTATATAAATTTGGCTGGTGGATTCCGTAGCCGCGAACCAGCGCTTGATTTGGCAGTATGTTTGGCCGTGGCTTCGGCCAATTTTAAAAAGGTCATTCCGTCAAGCGCGGTGGTTTTGGGTGAGATTGGTTTAGGCGGCGAAATTCGTCCGGTCGTGGCAATCGACAAAAGGCTGCAAGAAGCGGCCCGGCTTGGTTTTAAACAAGCCGTGGTGCCAAAGTTGCCTGATAAAATTAAATTACCCCAGGGTATTGATATAGTTGAGGTTAGAAATATAACTGAAGCTGTAGAATGGTTATAGGGTAGTTGGTAAAATAGCAGGACATAACAAGGGGCATTCTTGTAAGTACAAAAATACCCTTGGTTATCTTTTAGATTTTTGTAGTTAGTAGATAATAATTTCCAAGAATTACGTGTATAAGCCAAATGGATGAAATAGTGTTTTATTTATGGGTAAGTTTGATTAAAATGGTCAGTTTTGGTAGGTAAAATTGGGTCAGTTAAAAAGGAAGAAACCAAGCCTTACGGGGCTTGGTTTTTGAGCGTTGTTATTTTTTGAAGTTTATTACAGATTTGAAATCTTCACGATTAATGCCCTCATTGGCGCATATTTTCAAAAATAAAGATTTATCAAAAACTGTAATTTTTGTTTCTTTTTTTTCTACCAGCTGAAGTGTGTCTTTCATTTTAGCTCTTACAGTGCCTTGGGTTGATAGGTTATTCACATTAGCTAAAATTTGATGAGGTTCACTTCCGCCGTTTGGATAAGTAGCAAGCAGTGTCCAGTTTTGTCCATTTGACTTTGCCATTTTTACTCCGAGATAATAGAGGATTGTTATTTTTGTTTTTTAGTTGTTTTAATTTGAACTCCCCCGTAGATTTAAAATTGAGTGAAAATGGTTTTAGCTGGTGTTAGTTTTCATAAAACCTCCCTTAGGTTTATTTGTTAAAGATAAAGCTGAAAGCAAAGCCTGATCAGCGGTTAAGCAGTGGGAGGCAGAATAAAGATTGTCTACCACACCTAACGCGTTACCTTGTTTCAGCTTTTTAAAATAGTTAGGGGTTTTTGGTAAATTACTTTATACCACGGATATTTTATTTTGTCAATATTATCGTTATTCAGGGTGGAAATCCGTGTTTTTTAATTGCTGTTTAATTTGCGGCCATTTGTTAAATGCCGAGTCAGTTTTTAAAGTATAGTCAGTGGCGCCGCGAACTGTGGCTAAAAGCTCGGCATTAATCAAATCAGCGTACTTTAAGTTTAAATAACCTGATTGAATTTCGCCCATTAGACTGCCCGGACCTCTTTCCGCCAAATCAAATTCCGCCAGGTCAAAGCCGTTGGCATATTTGACTAAAGCCTCAAGACGCTTAGGAAAATTAATTTCTTCATTAGTAAATAGCAAACAATGACTAGGCTTATTAGAACGCCCTACCCGGCCGCGAAACTGATGGAGTTGCGCCACCCCAAAACGTTCCGCCCCTTCTATGGCCATGATAGTGGCTTCAGGTATATCAACCCCGACTTCAACCACCGAAGTCGTGACCAAAATCGGCGTTTGGCCGGTTTTAAAATTTTGCAAAGCTTCAATTTTTTGTTTACCGGAAAGTTTGCCGTGAAGCAGGCCGATTTTAATATTAGGAAAAATTTGGCTGGACAATCTGTCAAATTCCGTGGTTACAGCCTTTACGCCCCATTGGTCATTTTCTTCTATCAAAGGACAAATAATAAAAACCCGGTGGCTGTTGGCGATTTCTTGTTTCATTAAATCATAAGCTAGCGCGCGTTTACTGGGAGTAATAATTTTAGTAGTTATGGGCAAGCGGCCGCTAGGCATAGTTTTAAGCAAAGATATGTCCAGGTCGCCATAAATTGATAAGGCCAGCGAACGCGGTATTGGGGTGGCTGAGAGCGACAAAAAATGCGGTGCAATTTCATTTGTCCGGGTTAACAAATGACGGCGTTGTTCCACGCCAAAGCGGTGTTGTTCATCAACAATTATTAAACCCAATTTGTGCCAAACAATGTCTGCTTGCAGTAGACTGTGAGTGCCGATGACGATGTTAATATTACCAGCCTTTAGTTCTTTTTTAATAATAGTCGCGGTAATTTTGGCGTTTTTGTTATTTGTGCCAATGAGTTGATGTTGACTATGAGTTAATAGAGCAATCGCTAAGGGATAATCAGCAAAAAGTCTA
>JACRFM010000034.1 GCA_016234305.1 Candidatus Kerfeldbacteria bacterium | reverse complement strand
TCTTGGGCTACACACGTGCTACAATGGGGTGCAACAATGAGTCGCGAAATCGCAAGATGAAGCCAATCTCACCAAACCACCCCCCAGTTCGGATTGTAGGCTGAAACTCGCCTGCATGAAGCCGGAATCGCTAGTAAACGCGCGTCAGCCATAGTGCGTTGAATACGTTCTCGGGTTTTGTACACACCGCCCGTCACATCAAGAGAGTCGGTAATACCCGAATTCACCTGTGGTGCAAGAAGGTAGGACCGATGATAGGGATGAAGTCGTAAAAAGGCAGCCGTAGCGTAAGCTGTGGCTGGATCACCTCCTTTCTAGGGAGTATATTTTCCTCTAGAGCAGATCGTACACTAAATCTTATCCGCCAGTTTGGTGGATTTGAATCGTCGTCCGGTTTGTAACTAGGTCGAGTACTTTAATGCCTTCGGGCATTGAAGGGACAGGCTTTTCCTTTCACTTAGTCAGTGAACAATCTATCAAGAAAATGCCCTTTAGTTTACTAGGGCATTTTCTTTTTGACTTGATTTATGAATTGTTATTTGCTACGATAATTCCGCCTATATTTAATAAGGGTGTGTAACTTCCGCCTTCGTTAAAACTTCGGCGGACAGGCAGTTGGTTATCAATTCATGGGCGGCTAGCTCAGCCCGGTTAGAGCATCTCACTGATAATGAGAAGGTCGATGGTTCAAATCCATCGCCGCCCACCAATGGAATGTACTTCACTGACTTGCCCCGTACTTATCACAGAGTGATATAATACTGGGGTAATGAAGAGGTCAATGGTTCGAGTCCACCCACACCCACCACGTGAAGCTCGCCGAAACTCGTCATGCGTCAAGCCGTTCAAAGTTAATATGCAGTAGTGGACTCGAAGGGCGCGAGAAACCCCGCCGATGGCGGGATGGGTGTAGCGCCCAGGTACCTGAGTCGGAGCGAAGGGGAATCCAGGCACACCCACCATAAGATACAACCAAACTGTCAGTCGGGCAGTTTTTTGTTTTTCTTAGAAGGAGTACTATTAAAATGTGATAAATAAAAATTAAATCTTATTAATCTATGCAACCTCTTGAATTAGAAAATTATATTAAAAATGAATTAGCTCGCGGTCTGGGTCAGTCCGGTGTAAAGCAAGGCCTATTAGCTGCCGGCTGGCCGGTTGAACAGATTGACAAAGCTTTTAACCAAATAGTTAATCCTCAAATCGTACCGTCCTTGGGTTCGGCTAGAATATTACCCTCCAGCGGCGGGCATTTTGATGCTGTTAAAATTTTTAGACGGTTTGCCGGTATTAATAAAAAATGGTGGCTAATAGGGATTTTTAGCGCCGGTTTATTTTTAGCGGCCGGCGGCGCTTGGGCTTATTACTACTATTATTGGACAGCGCCGGAAAGAGTTATTAGCAAAAGTTTGATTAGCATGGGAGAGATTAAGACTTTTCATTTAAGCAGCGCCGTCAGCACTAAACTTAATTTAAGCGGCCCGGCCAAAGATCAGTTATCACTATTACAATTACCCGATACTACTGGTTCGGCTAATTTAAGTATAAAACTCGACCTTATCCAAGATATAACAAATCAAGCTGATGGTCAGGCTGATGGAAAATTGTGGTTGAGTCTAAGTGAGACTGAGCAACCCATGTTGTTAGGTTTGCAATACATTAAAAAAGATAAAGCGGATTATTTACAGCTGTTAGATGTTCCTAACTTAGGCTTTTTAGACTTAAGTTCGTTAAAGAACCAATGGGTTAAATTTTCCCAAGAACAATTAGCCGACTCGCCATTACTATCTGGTAAAATACCTGATTATAAAAAAGTTCAAACTATCAGCCAGGAACAAACAGCCAAGCTGAAGCCGATATTTATAGAAACTAAACCCATTAAATTCAACCAGCGTTATGACAGTGAAAATATTAATGGCCTGGTTTCCTACCATTATGGTTTTGTTATTGAGCCTAAGGCAATGGTAGATTTTTTACAACAGGCTGGGCCGGTGATTTTAGGGGAAGCTTATAATAAAGAGCAGGTGGACCAATTAAAAAAACTGGATAGTGAATACAAAGAGCCAGTAATTGGTGAAATCTGGATAGGTAAGAGCGATTATATTGTTAGACGCTTGCGGCTGGTTATTCCTCCACCATTAAATAATAATAAGTCCGATAGTATGACTATAGTAATGAACTTGGACCAGATTAACGAACCGGTTAAAATTGCCGCACCTTCAAAATTTTTAGACCTTAATCAGATGTTGGCCGGTTTTATGGGTGGTGTATCAACAGGAGTAACTGAGAATGATTTAGCCGTAAATGATAGTGATGGTGATGGTTTAAATGATAAAGAGGAAGAATTTTATGGTACTGGCAAAAATAATCCCGACACTGATGGTGACGGGTATAAGGACGGGGATGAGGTTAAAAATGGTTATAATCCCTTAGGAACGGGTAAATTAACTATACCTAAATATCAAACAGTAAAATAGTTTTATAGTTTGATAATTCGTTGGAAGTTATTTTTGGCGTGTTTGAAATTTACCCTTTTAGTAAAGAGTGGTAATTTTTTGATCTTTTCCGCCCATTCAATTACCACCACGGAGTCAAATTTATTTAAATAATCGTCTAAACCGATTTTACTTAGTTCAATTCCGGGTACGCCATGCCTACCAGCAGGCAGGCGGTAACAGTCCACGTGTACTAATTGTTTAATTGTCTGGTGCTTGGTGACTGGATATATTTTCATTAATACAAAAGTCGGGCTGGTAATGGGATGTTTAATTCCCAAGCCTTTGGCCAAACCTTTTACAAAAGTAGTTTTGCCGCTGCCCAAGTCTCCACTTAAGGCCAGCACTTCGCCGCCCTTAATAAGATGGGATAATTTTTTTCCTAAATCTTCTGTTTGTTCGGCGGTCTTGGTCAGATAAGTAGGCATAGGTAATAATAATAATGTAAAATGCAAATATCAAAAATTAAAATGACAAAGTGAAATATAAAAGTGATAAAGAATAAATTCCAAATCTTAAATCCCCGCCTGCCAAAGCTGATGTCTTAAACATAATCTAGCGAATGAATGCACATACAGTAATTAAATAACTATTGGTTAATCAGGTCAGGCTAACGGCGGGCAGGCTAATATCTAAATAAATTACAATTCCCATTTTGTCATCCTTCAGCCCTCCTTAGGAGGGCTGAAGGATCTCTAGGTTCTTCGTTTCATCCCATCTGACGGGATTTCACTCAGAATGACTGCTTATTTAAATTTGTCATTAGAATTTTATGCATTGGGTATTATTTAGGATTTATCATCGCTACGCGAGATCCAGCGAAGCGGGAGAAATTATAATTTGAGATTTTACTGGTTTATTTTACCTCCTGGAGCGACTCTTGAATAGTTTTTAAGGTCCTTACTTGAATTTTTTATCCGCCTTCGTCCTCCTTCAGGAGGACTTCGGCGAATTTTCCATCCTCCATAGTCCCGCCGGCGGGGCAGAGGATGGGCGCCGAAGAAATGAAGGCTACCATGAGCGCAAGCCCATAGAGCCCCATGAGATAATAAAACTTCCCCCTGATGACGGGGGAAGTTTCTGTGTCAGCGAAAATTTATGGGTTGGTGGTATTGCCACTGGTTGTATTATTTCCAGTAGTAGTGTTGGCGGTGGACGGCGGCTGTACCACAATAGTATCAGCCTGTGCGCGGGCCGCGGCCAGGGCTTCGCGGGCGGTTTTTAACGCGGCTTGGCGGGTTTCATTAGCAGCTTTGACTGCAGCCTGATGGGCTTCATTGGCTGCCTTGATTGCTACCTGATGGTTTTGGTTCGCTTTTTGCACTGCTTCGGTGTAAGTTTTAGTAGCGGAACTGATAGCATCGCGTTTAGTTTTGAGTGTAGTCAGACGAGCCTCGGACTTAGCTTTGGCCGCTTCACGCGCGGCCTTGGCTTTGACTAAAGCTTCTTCGCGAGCCTGTTTGGCTTTTTCTTTAGCCTCTTCGCGGGCTTTTTGGGCATTGGCGCGAGCCTGTTGCAGGGCATTTAGGTTAGTAGTAGAGGTATTGGTATTAGTGTTAGTATTAGTTACCGCTGTGTCTTGGGCCAGGATTGGAACAATGGCGCCTAATAACAAAACAACGCCTACAGCTAGTGTTACCGCACGTTTGATAGAGTTTTGCATATGAGATAGTTAATGATTAGTAAGATTAATAGTTAATCGTAACTTAATTGTATATGTAGAAACCATTTATGGCAATCTTATCCCCACAATTCCCAATTAGCCTGGGCAGTTAAATTTTTCCAAATGTTTTGGTATTTATTCAACTTTTTTCCATTAAAGGCAATGACATAGCCAGCCAGAGCAATCATGGCCGCATTGTCACCAGTGAACCTTAGGTCAGGAAGTAGAATATAGGGGGTAGGCAGTAGGGGGTAGGCAGTAGGGGGTAGTTTGTTAATCTGGTTGACTAGCTGTCGTCTTAATTCTTGATTGGCTGATACTCCGCCGCTAACCATAATGGTTTTAGCTTTGAATTCATTGGCGGCTTTTAAAATTTTGTATAACAATACATCAATGGCGGCTTGTTGAAAAGAAGCGCAGATATCAGCCTTTAGTTGATAATTGATAGCCGAGGCTGAATATTTTTTCAAAGCATAGAGCACGGCGGTTTTAAGTCCGGCAAAACTGAAATTGTAATTTTGGTTTTTTATCATCGGCCGCGGTAGGGCAAAAGACTGAGAATTTCCTTTGGTAGCCAGTTTAGCCACCGCTGGTCCGCCGGGATAAGGTAAACCAAGCATCTTAGCTACCTTATCAAAAGCTTCACCCACCGCGTCATCTAAGGTGCGGCCAAGCAGCCGCCACTTGTTAAGCGCCGGCATTAAATATATTTCCGTGTGACCTCCGGAAATTACCAAAGCCACCGCTGGCCAGTATTTTTTAGATTGGGCTTCTTTCCATAGTTCTGGTTTTAAAAACGGACTGACTAAATGGCCGGTAATGTGGTTAACCGGTATTAGCGGTTTATGCCAGGCATAGGCTAGAGTTTTGGCTGTTTCCACTCCGACTTGCAGAGCGGTAATAAGGCCCGGTCCGCCAGTAACAGCCAGAGCGTCAATTTTAGCTGGGCCCAGCTTAGCTTGTTTTAAAGTTTGATTAATCAGGGGGACAATAATCTCTGCGTGCCGGCGCGCAGCCAATTCCGGCACCACGCCGCCATAAGGCGCGTGCAGCTTGATTTGCGAGGAAATATTAATTGCCGCCAGGCGCAATCTTTTAGGATTCAGGTCAATCACCGCGGCTGAAGTTTCATCGCAGGAAGTTTCCAAAGCGAGTATATTCATAGTTTGACAAAAGTTAC
>JACRFM010000033.1 GCA_016234305.1 Candidatus Kerfeldbacteria bacterium | reverse complement strand
TGCCCGATTCAAAATAATAAAAACACCAATAGAGATTATAAAAACCAGTCCCAATTGGACCTTGGTCAATTTAAAATAACCGGGTAAAACATTAAAAGAGAACATACTGACAAGTTTGGCTGTTGAAAATTAATGTCAAAATATATATTAATAGGAGTTACGGGTTTACCTGGTTTGTCATTCCCCCGATGGCTATCGGGATGGTTGTACGAGGCAACCATGTATAAAGAAAAATCCTAAATCCTAATTTCTAATTCCTAAATAATACCCAATATCCAACTAAGACTATCCTAATATACTTTAAACTTTAGTTTTTGAAGTTTGCGAATTTTTAGGTTTTAGGATTTAAGATTTAGGATTTTATTCACCGCCTTTATTATCAATCTGCCATACCAACTTATTATATCAGCCTTGACTAATATCTAGCTAACTGGGGTACAATGTCTAGGCTATGTCAGGACATTCTAAATGGTCAACTATTAAACGGGCCAAAGGTGTGGCTGATGCCAAACGCAGCCAGATTTTTACAAAATTGGCCAAGGCCATTACTATAGCGGCGCGCCAGGGCCCAAACCCGGACAGTAATTTCAAGCTGCGCCTGGCCATAGAAAAAGCCCGCGAGGTCAGTATGCCGAAAGACAATATTGAGCGGGCCATAAAACGTGGCGCGGGCAATGAGGAGGGCGGCGCCAAGCTGGAAGAGTTAACCTATGAGGGCTATGGCCCGGGCGGGGTGGCTTTTTTAATAAATACCCTAACCGATAGCCGCAATCGTACCGGCGCTAACATCAGACACCTATTAGAGCGCTATGGCGGGCATTTGGCTGAAAATGGCAGCGTCGCCTGGATGTTTTCCTTGAAGGGCTTACTCCAAATCACCTTGCCTATTAAAAATCTAGAATCTTTGGAAATGGCTCTGATTGAAGCCGGGGCCAGCGACATTAAAGAAGCGGATGGTCATTTATTAATACTCTGCGAACCGGACAATTTTGAAACATTAAAAAAGATTGTAACCGACAGTAATTTAACTCCAGCTTATGCCGCCATTGAACCAGTAGCCAGTACTTCAACTACGGTTGAATCGGCTGACATGGTTAATAAACTAAATCAGTTGCGTGAGGCTTTAGATAACGACGATGATATCAATGATTTCTATGACGCCGCTGCCTAAAATTAAACCGGCCATGGGATTAGACCCCGGGCTGGGACGCCTGGGATATGCTGTTGTACAAGGCACTATTACTAAACCCCAAATCGTTACTTTTGGCTGTTTTGAAACCAGCCCGAAGCGGCCACACGCCGACCGTCTGGTGCAAATTGGCCAGGCGGTTGAAGGATTGTTAAAAAAGTATCAACCCTCTGTGGTCGGCTTGGAAAAATTATTTTTTTCCACCAACGTCAAAACCGCCCTGGCGGTCGGTGAAGCTCGGGGCGTTATTGCTTATACCATACAAAAAAATCACGGCCGCTTGGCTGAATTCTCCCCCCAGGAAGTCAAATCAGCAGCCACCGGACAAGGGCGGGCCGACAAAAAACAAGTCCAAAAAATGTTAAAATTAATTTTTGGCTTACCCACCTTGCCAAAGCCGGACGTCGCCGCCGACGCCCTGGCTTTGGCTCTGTGCGCCCTAACTATTAAATAATTTTGATAAATTTACGATTGCCCACCTGAATTACGTCGCCGGTTTTAATAACCGGCTTAATTCGCCAATCTTTAACCGCCACTTGATTTAGTTTAACTCCTTTTTGCTCAACTAAACGGCGAGCAGCAGCCTTGGAATCAGTCAATTTTAAATAAACCAACAATTCAACTATCGTTTGCCCGGGCCTTAGCCGGGAGATTTTTTGTGCCACCATCTTGGCGGGCAATTTGTTTTGCTCATGGATTGAAGTAAAATCAGCCGCGGCCAAAACGGCCGCCCTGGCGCCATGATATAATTTCACGAGTTCAAACGCCAGTACTTTTTTTATATCACGCGGATTGGCTCCTTGTTTTAATTTTTTTAATAATTCCTCAGCTTGACCTGTATCCAACCTGGCAGCTAACAGTAAATACTGGCCAATTAACTCATCTTTAACCGACATAGCCTTACCATACATAGCCGCCGGTTCGTCGGTAATGGCAATAACATTGCCCCAGGAAGTAGACATTTTGCGCCCGTCAGTGCCGGTTAGCATTTGAGTAACCATAATATCCTGCGGCGGCTGTTTATATAATGGCTGAATAACGCGCCCGGCTTGCAAATTAAATAATTGGTCAAACCCTCCCAGCTCCACGTCGGCCTTAACCATGACCGAATCATAACCTTGTAACAGAGGATAAAGTAATTCTCTTAAACTAATATCGCTACCTTTTTGCCAACGCTCTTTAAAATTGCGCCGCGCCAGCATTTGCTGGACGGAAAATGACTCCGCCAGCTGCGCCAGGCGCTGCAAATCCATTTTATTTAACCACTCTTGGTTGTGTCGCCATTCCACTTTCTTAGTATCCAATATCCGGCCGAGTTGCTGCTTATAACTAACTAAATTCTGTTCAATTTGCGCCGCCGACAACATTGGCCGTTTGGCTAATTTATCCGAGGGGTCGCCAATCTGAGCAGTAAAATCACCGATGATTACCACCAATTTATGTCCCAAATCCTGAAATTCTTTAAGTTTCCACAAGGTGGCCGCGCGGCCAATATGAATGCTGGGACCGGTTGGGTCAATGCCGAATTTCACTCTCAATTTATCGCCTCGTGACAGGCGCGCTTCCAGGTGTTTTTTGATAAATATTTCTTCAACCCCCCGGGTTAATAATTGTTTAATTTGTTGGTGATGGTTCGCCATACCCAGTAACAATAACCTTACTTAGACGCTAAAACAAGCCAACTTTTGATATTTTGGTTTTTTGGCTAAAAACTGCTGGCTAGTTGTAATTTGAGTCTTTCTTTGTTTAACGTCTAGCATATTTAATAATTTTATACTGAATTAGTTTAAATGATGTGCGGCAAATAAATATCGCCGGGCATAGTTACAAAGAATATAGTAAGGTTTTGTTACTGGGCATATAATTTATCTTATTGTACCATATAAATATAAAAGGTGTCACAAAAAGCTAAGTTATGAAATATAAACACGTGTCCCAAAAACCATATAGCTGCGTCCCCGCCTGTGTGCAAATGGTTTTGCAGCGAAGAAAGTTGCCGCTACGGTCACAGACAAAGATAGCTTATGATTTGGGAGTCGTCCTGCCGCCGGCGGACAGACACTTACTGCCTAAATCATATAAAGGAAGTAAACCCGGGGCGGGTTGGGGCACGCGTCTGAATCTAAAAAAATACTCTTTAGCCGCATTTTTAAAACAGCAAAAATATCCCTTACAAGCAACCCGCCATTCAGTGGAAGAATTTAAATCAATCAAACAGTTTAAAAAATTTTTATTAGACAATATGGATAAGGACAACGATTTGTTGGTATGTTTTAATTACCCTCGCCTTTATCGCCTAGCCGGGGACTGGGGACACGCTTCACTTATTGAAGAAGTCAACCAAAAACAAATAGTCTTGCGTGACCCTAGTTCCAAATACAAGACTGCCAGAAAGGTCCTGCTGGCAGATTTACTGGCAGCCCTGAAAAAACACTACCAGGGAGGAATTTGGGTAATAAATGAAGCCTCCACGGGCTCATCCAGCCTTCTAAGTCCCGATGTACATCGGGACGGAGTAGGCCGCCCGAGGTCTTTTTGCGAAGGCGGATAAACTTCTCACGGGTAAGCATTAAAATTTATGTCTCAACTATGAAATTCCGGTTACCTTTTTCTAAACACCGCCGAGCGGCCCCGGCGCGGGTTTGGCGGCACCGTTCACTTAAACACTCAACGCGAGTCTGGTGGCGCTGGTTGTGGCGGTTTATTTTAGCTGGCGCGGTTTTAATGATAACTGTGTTTTTAATAACCCTAACTTGGGTCAGCCGCGACCTGCCCACCCCTGAAGGTATAGTGCGTCGCACGGTTTCACAAAGCACGAAAATCTACGACCGCACTGGCAAAATCGTACTCTATGAAATCCACGGGGAAGAGCGGCGCACTTCCGTGGAACTGAAAGATATCCCTAATTATTTAAAACAAGCCACCTTGACCGCCGATGACAGAAACTTCTACCAGCACCACGGCTTTAGTTTAACCGCCATGGTGCGAGCTCTGCTGGTCAATTTTTTAAAAGGTACTAAAGCCCAAGGGGCCTCAACCATAACCCAGCAATTCATTAAAAACGCCATCCTGAGTAATGAAAAGTCCTACGTTCGTAAAATTAAAGAGTTGTTTTTGGCTTACCAGATTGAACGGCGTTTTACTAAGGACGAAATCCTAAAATTCTACCTTAATGAAATACCCTACGGTTCCAATGCTTACGGTGCCGAAGCGGCGGCTCAGATATTTTTTAGAAAATCAGTCAAAGATATTAGTTTGCCCGAAGCGGCCATTTTGGCGGCCTTACCCAAGGCACCGCCTTATTACTCGCCCTGGGGAAATCACCTAGAAGACCTGATGGCGCGGCAACATTATATCCTAGACGGCATGGCCGAGCAGGGCTATATAACCAAAGATGAAGCCACCGCGGCCAAAAAAGAAAAATTAAATTTTCAGCCACGGCGGGAATCAATTATTGCTCCTCATTTTGTTTTTTACGTTAAAGAACAATTGGCTAATCTCTACGGCGACAGAATGGTCGAACAAGGTGGTTTAAAAATCATTACTTCTTTAGACGTTGCCAAACAACAATTGGCTGAAAAAGCAGTTGAGGAAAATCTAAATTTAATTAAGCGTTATCGGGGCAGTAATGCGGCCCTGGTGGCCATTGAGGTTGCCACCGGACAAATTCTAGCCCTGGTCGGGTCGGTTGATTATTTTAACAACGACATCCAAGGACAAGTTAACGTAGCCCTGCGGCCCAGACAGCCTGGTTCATCTTTCAAGCCAGTAGTCTATGCCACCGCTTTGTCTCAGGGTTTTACGGCGGAAACGCTGGTTTATGATGTAGCCACTAATTTCAAAACCGACACTGAACCCTACTCCCCGAAGGATTACGACGGTAAAGAGCGCGGCCCGATTGATTTGCGCCACGCCTTGGCCGGCTCACTTAATATACCAGCAGTTAAATTACTATATCTGACTGGCATCAATAACGTACTCAACACGGCTGACGCCCTCGGTTACACTACCTTGAAAGACCGCAGCCGTTTTGGTTTATCTTTAGTGCTGGGAGGGGCTGAAGTTAAATTATTAGAACACACCGCCGCTTTTGCCGCCCTGGCCCGTGATGGTCTAACCAAACCAACCGTGTCCATACTAAAAATTGAAGACAGCCAAGGTAATGTCTTACAAGAGTTTCGCAATTCTGCCGGCAAAAAAGTTTTGGAGGCAGAGCCAGTCAGAGAACTGACTAGCATCCTCAGTGATAACGCGGCCCGTTCTTATATTTTTGGTGCCGCTAACCACCTTACCTTACCCGACCGCCCGGTAGCGGCTAAAACCGGCACGACTAATGATTACCACGACGCTTGGACTATTGGTTATACTCCGGACTTGGCAGTAGGTGTTTGGGTGGGCAACAACGACAACCAGGCTATGTCCAAAGGAGCTGATGGTTCGGTAGTGGCGGCGCCAATTTGGCAAAAATTCTTTTCCGAGGCTGTAAAAAATTCACCAGTTCAGAGTTTTGTGCCCCCCCTTCCCCGCACTGTTAACAAACCAATGTTAAACGGCGATTTAGGCGGCACAGTGGTTACGATAGACAAATCAACCGGCTTGCTCGCCACCGCCCTAACACCTGAGTCCCAAAAACAAGAAAAATTATTTCGTCAGTACCATTCAATTTTACATTATGTCACACCTTCTGACCCGTTGGGCCCAATTCCAGTTAATCCAGCTGCCGACCCCAACTACCAACTATGGGAAGACGGGGTTAGGGTTTGGGTGGAAAAACAAGGCCTTAAAGATGAAATGCCGCCCACTACTTTTGATTATACTCACACGGAAGCTAACCAGCCCCGTTTAACTATTATTTCCCCCAGTAGCAATCAAACCATAAACAGCGGCTGGTATCGTTTTGCGGTAAACGCCCAATCTGCCCGAGGTATAAAAAAAGTTGATTATTTTATTAACAACAATTTAGTGGCTACCTCCTCTTTACCGCCTTTTGACGCTGGTATTCAACTAGGAGAACTGCTTGCTTCTGGTTATTATACTTTAAGAGCAGTCGCTGTTGATGATGTTGATAATCAGGCAGAGGTTTCGCTTAATTTCAATTTTCTCAACAACCAATCTCCTTTGGGTGAGGGCTCACACATTCTCTACCCAGCTAATAATCAGATTATAAAGTTAACTGATTTACCCTTGAATGTAAAAATTAGAAACGACTACCCGGAAAAATTAAAGCAGGTTGATTTTTACCTCACTTCTGTAGGTTCGCCCTCACGCTGGCTTGGGGTAATCAAATCCCCGGCCAAAAACAATACCTTAACCTGGCCAGGCCAGGACCAGCCGGGAAATTATATTTTATCCTTAACACTCACCACTATAAACAATAACGCGATCCCGGGGTCACAAATAAATCTGATTATAAACCAATAAACGTCAATCAAGCGCTGTTTGGTCTTACTTTCCCCATTACTGGCGAATGGGCATAATAATATAATAAAAATCCGCCCGCTCCAAGGGTTTTATCATGGCTGGACTGTTGGAATTATTTAATTCCAAGACTACCCGGCTAGTAACAATAGACTGCAGACCATCTAAAAAATAACGATAATTAAAAACTATTTCCACCCCCTCGCCTTCGCTTTTTACCGGAACAATTTCGGTAAAATTTTCCCCAATCTGAGTATTGGCTGAGGAGATAATAACAACACCTCCGGGTGAATAATTTAGTTTTATGTCATTAATACCGGCACGCACAAACAAACTAGCTGCCCTGACTGCCTGAACCAGTTCATCTTTTTCAATTATCAGCTTATTAATAAACTGTGACGGGACTATTTGTTGATAATCCGGATATTGCCCCGATACCAAACGAGAAATTATTTTAGTATCATCAATGGTGAATAAAATCTGGTTGTCATTAACTAAAACTTGAACGTCTTGGCTGCCCGATGCCACCCTGATTAATTCTTGGACGGTTTTTAAAGGAGTGATTATTTGTATATCCTGACCGCCCTCAATAGTAACCCTGGCTTCGGTTAAACGATAACTATCTGTCCCCACTAAAAACAATTGATTATTTTTTATTTGCCACAAAACACCGCTAATTTCCGGCCGACCCTCGTCTGTTTTAACACTCAAAGAAATGCAAGTAAGGGCACTGATTAATTCATCACTGCGGCTGACAAACTTTATACCTGATGATATTTCAGGAATAACTGGAAATTCATCACTGGGTATGCCCCGAATAGTAGCGTGTCTTTTGCCGGCGGTTATTAATAAATTACCATCAAGTACTTCTAGTTCAATTTTTTCAACAGGAGTCAAATTAACCCAATCCAGCAATAATTTCCCTTGTATGGTAATAGCCCCCTCTTTTTCTGTTTTGCCGCGCACGGTTGTGGTTATACCCACCTCTAGGTTGGTGGCGGCAAGCTCAAGTCCCGCCTTGGTGGTTTTTAATAAAATATTATTTAAAATAGGCAGGGCGGTGTTTCGGCTGGCGATATGAACAACCGCCCCCAAGCCTACTAATAAATTATCTTGAGTACATAAGAATTTCATAGTAATAGTCCTTGTGAATATGTTAATATTTTATAAATAAGATGTTTTTGTTGGGGAAAATTATTTTTTTTATTAACAATCCAGGTGAGTATCTTGGTTAACAAACTATTAATTAATAAAAATAATTAATTTTGGTAAAGTTGTTGGCGAAGATTGTTGATATCTTGTTGGGTTTTAGTGTCGCTGTTTATTAAATTACCGATTCTAGTACAGGCGTGTATAGCAGTGGTGTGGTCGCGTCCACCAAGTTCTTCACCAATTGAAGGGAAAGATGATTTTAATTCTTCTCTCATTAGATACATACAAATTTGTCTTGGTATAACCAAGTGTTTTTTACGACTAATACCAGTAAGGTCACTAACATTAATTTCATAATATGAAGCTATTAAGTTGATGATTTTTTTAGGGCTGATTGCCGGCAAGGTGCTTTTTTTTGATATTATATTATCCAATAATTCTTTAATATTGTCAATGGTTGGTATACGATTATTTAATTGATGATAGGCAATTATGCGATTTAAAGCTCCTTCTAATTCCCTGATATTATTTTGTATAGAATTAGCCAAAAAAGTAACAATTTCACGATCTAATTTATAGTTTTTCTCTTGACATTTTTGTTCTAATATTGCAATACGCGTTTCAAGGTCAGGGCTGGCAATATCAGCTATCATCCCCCATTCAAATCTGGAGATAAGTCTGTTTTCTAAAGTTTGGATAGCTTTAGGTGGCCGGTCAGAAGTTAAGATAATTTGTTTATTGTTTTGGTGTAAAGCATTAAAAGTATGAAAAAATTCTTCCTGAGTGCCTTCTTTGCCGGCTAAAAACTGAATATCATCAATTAACAGCACGTCAACCGAACGATAAGTTGATTTAAAACGTTCAATTTTTCCACTGCCGATAGCTTGAATGAATTCAGTGGTAAATTTTTCACAAGGCGCATAAATGATCCTTTTACCAGGATTATTTTTTATAATTTCATGGCCAACCGCTTGCATAAGATGGGTTTTGCCCAAACCAACTCCACCATAAATAAACAAAGGGTTATAAGTTTGTCCAGGTTTTTGGACTACTGCCAAAGCGGCGGCTCGGGCCAGTTCGTTATTTTTGCCCACAATAAACGAATCAAAGGTATAACGGGGGTTAAGGCCAAAAACATTAGTGCTGACTACAGCCTCAGTGGGTAAATTTAAAGACGTTTTGGTGGGGGTTGAGGGATTGCTGTTTATAAGTTCAACTTGATAAACCACTGAACGGACTGTATTGCCACTGACATTTTGCAGGGCTTTTAAAATATAGTTATGATACTTGTTTTCTAACCAAGCTTTGGTAAAAGCATTAGGAACAGCCACTACTACCTGATTATCAACAAAAGAAACAATATTGGTGTTTTTAAACCAAGTAGTAAAATTAGCTTTGCTGATTAAAAGCTCTAATTCTCCTAAAACCGAGCGCCAAAGTTCTAAATTGTTCATATTTGTAAAAAGAGGCTGTTATCAGTATAAACACATTTTGTTTATTTAAAAATTATTATTCTGTTTATAAACTGTTGATGGGTGGTGGATATTTTTAAACCAAGTTGAATAGTTGACCGGAAACATATTTTTTAGTATATTTATATTACTTTTCTATTTGATTATGAGCAAACGGACATACCAACCCAAAAAAGTTAAACGCCACAAACGCCACGGATTTAGGGCTCGCCAAGCTACTCCGGGCGGGCGCAAGGTTTTATCGCGCCGCCGGCAAAGGGGTCGCAGCCGCCTGGCGGTATAATTTTTATGTTAAAAAATCGTCATCGTCTTAAAAATGACGATGAATTTAACAGAGTGTATCGTCGCGGCCGGAAATACCAGACCAAAGAGTTGACCATGTATTGGTTGTGGAATAAGACCGTCCCGGCTACTCGTTTTGGGATAGTGGTGTCGCGACAAATTAGTAAATTAGCCACTACGCGCAACTTATTAAGGCGCCGTTTGGCAGTGGCCCTGGGCGGGGCGTTTGCTAAGGCATTGTTTCAAGGATTAGATATAGTAGTGGTAGCCAAAAAAGATATTCAGCGGCTAAACTATCAACAGATTAAAGAACAGATAGAGGACTTGGGCAGATTTATTAAAAAATAGGTTTAATATAAATGAAGTCAAAAATTAAATCAGTAGTTTTGGGGTTAATACGGTTTTATCAACTTACCATTTCTCCAGATCATGGCTGGGCTCGGTTGGTGTTGGCCCGGGCCGGTTGTCGTTTTTATCCGTCTTGCTCTGAGTATTTTTATCAAGCGATTAGCTATTATGGAGTAATAAAAGGCGCTTGGCTTGGCTTGGGGCGCCTGGGTCGTTGTCACCCTTGGTCCAAAGGCGGCTTTGATTTATTAAAAAGGAATTAATTATGGCTCAACTTTGGCAGACTTTATTTTATCAGCCGCTATTTAATTTGTTAGTGCTGGTTTATGGCTGGGTCGGCGATATGGGTGTGGCTATTATTATTTTAACCATCTTATTGAAATTGATTTTATATCCCCTGTCGCGTCAGTCATTAAAGTCACAATTGGCTTTGCAAAAACTACAGCCCCAGGTAAATGAGCTAAAAAAGCGCTATCAGGAGGACAAACCCAAATTAAGCCGCGAGATGATGGCTCTTTATCAGCAGGAGAAAATAAGCCCATTTTCTTCTTGTTTGCCCTTACTAATTCAATTGCCATTCTTAATTGCGCTTTATCAAGTGTTTCTTTCGGGGCTAGAGTCCGGCAGTTTGAATTTGCTTTATGGTTTTATCAATAATCCCGGACACTTAAACAGTTCGTTTTTGGGTGTTTGGTTGTTAAATAAACCCAACTGGCTCCTCGCTATTATTACTGGTGCCACTCAATTTTGGCAGACCAAAATGTTGTTGCCTAAAGGTTCTGGTCCGGCCGCCGCCGGTGATATGGCCGCGAGTATGAACAAACAAATGCTTTATTTGATGCCGATTCTGACGGTTATTTTTGGCTTACGTTTGCCGGCCGGCTTAATGCTTTACTGGCTGGTTAATACCTTGCTTACCATTGGTCAGCAGTACTTAACTATTAAGAGCCATGCCAACTAGTTTAAATTGTTTAGGTTTACCAGTCTTTACCCAAGGCGGAATTTATTTGGGGAGAATTATTGGTGTTGAAGTTGAAGCGGCGGCTGTCCGGGTGGTTTATTATCAGATAAAAAAAGCGCCCCGTTGGTTGGGTTTAGGTAAGCCGGATTTTTTGGTTGGCCCCAGCCAGGTAATAAATTTGAATTCAGACAGGATGATAGTTAAAGACACGACTAAAAAACAAACCCACCTGGAGGGCGAATTGATAGTTGAACCTACGGCCTAATTGGGGATTTTTGGTTGGCTTTCCGTCCGCGGATGGAAGCGCCGGGGGAGTTTAAAAATAGCGCCCTCGCCCGACAATAATTTTTAATTTTTCATTAGCCACCGCCACCATGGCCGGTGTTTTAAGAATTTTGTGGCCATCAACCAGCAAGGTTAGATTATCCCCCAAGGCTTCCAGTAATAAATTCTTTAAAGGTAATATGGTTGGTTTAAGGGCGGGTTGTTTTTTAAAAGATGATAACCAAGAGTTATTTTTTTGTGGAGTTAAAATAATCTCTAATAAGTTATCAGTCGGATTGCTGTTTTCGTGTTTAGATTCTCCCCACAAGTCAAAATTGCAAATTTTTAAATAATGGGGCTTGTTAGTACTAAGGCGATAGTGATTTTCACACTCCAAATTAAACATACCTTGGGCAGAGACTGATTGCATAAAAAATTGGTTGTTGATTTTCCCAATGTTCATCTGTTTGGTGATTCTACTGGATAGGGTGTGGCAGGCTAGCAAACCAGTTGGAATGCCCAAGAGATGCGCCAAAGTTTGTTTGTCTTGCCCTAAGGGGATAAAGCCCAGAGTTATTTTAGGGTATTGGGCAACAATTTCAGCGGTTTGGTTAAGGGTAATATCATTACCCACCACCACAATGGTGTCACTATTGTCCCGCAGGGCACTCTCAATTAAATCACGGATGCTTTTAAGCAAAGTTAAACGACCAATTTTACCTTGTAAGCCCAGGTCGGTTAAGGCCGTTTCCAGGCGGATTAATTGGTTGGAATAATTTTTATCCTGCAGGTAGCTGTCGTATAAATAAAAATAGGGCATAGTACTCTAGGCCTGGCCCTAGTTTATAATGGATTATTCTCGCTATTTTTTTTGTTACTGCCAGCCGCGCGTCCGCCGCTAATATTGCCACTGCCCATATTACATTTGCCGGACAGTTGCGCGCCTTCGGCTATAACTAAAACCTTGGTGGCAATGTCGCCGTCAATTTTACTGGTAGCCGCGAGTTCCAGCCGTTCTTTGACCAACAAATTACCTTTGATATGTCCGGCCACGTGGGCGTTGTTGGCTTGCAGATTAGCGTTAATATGAGCGTGCTCGCCCACTATTAAGTTGCCGCTGGTGACAATGGAACCAGTCACCGCCCCTTCGATGCGAACATCGCCCTGGCTGACAAAGCCGCCCTCAATGGACACTGAAGGACCAATGACAGTTTCAATCCCAGATGAGTCAGACTTAGTAAACATAATGAGTATTTTAAAAATTAGTAAAGCCACCCCTATTGTAGTATGGTAATATGTGGCAGTCAAAGCACGGGTCTGTGTTTAACCCGGCTCGCTGATGGGTTTTGCTATAATTATAAATAGTTAAACAGCCCAAAATAAACCAAAAACAGCTGGTTATTAATTTAACTTTGCCGGGCCAGGGGTGCTTTCCCTCACTTTTAGTCTTCAGGCGCGTCTGGTACAAGTGGAAAAAAGCCAGGGTTACCGCCAACCTGGTAAGACACCTTACATCAACTGGCGACTTGAGCCTGGGCAGTTTCCGCCCACACTATCGTTTACGCTTCGGCGGACGAGCCTGCTTTTATTAGCAGGTTGTCTCGCCCGTCGAAACTTTGGCGGCAACTAGAGCGAAACTACGCCCTTGTAGTTTCCCGCTTGGCGGGATTCCGTCACGGCTTCGCCAGATCTCGCGTAGCGATGACGGAGCGGGACAAGGGGTAAGTTTCAAGGTTGATAAAATAAGACAGTTTTTATACAAATTGGCAATTATACCCTTGTAGTTTCCGCCCAAGGCGGACCCGCCTCTGGCGGGCAATGGATAGGTTTTATAAGTCAAACGAAACGATTAAACCATAATTAACAACCATGCCCTTGTAGTTCAATGGATAGAACAATCCTCTCCTAAGGGATAAATGCAGGTTCGATTCCTGCCAGGGGCAATTGATTAATTTGTGGTTTATAATTTATAGTGTTTTAGCCTGGTAAGTTTAGGGCACGAATTATAAACTTGTTAATATGGGCCCATAGTAAAGCGGTATTACCCACGTACCAGATCCGATGTCCATCGGGTCGGTATGGGACAGGCCCGCATTTTTACCTCGCATTAAATTTTCACCATAGCTTCACCCAGCAGTAAGGGCCTATGGTTCAGTGGCAGAACGCGGCATTCGCATTGCCGAGACAGGAGTTCGATTCTCCTTAGGTCCACCAAGAGGTGAAAATTTTAGTGCGAGGCGCATTGCGCAGGTGAGAGTTCTCATAGCTTCGCCAGATCTCGCGGAGCTAGACGTAGCGATGACGAAGCAAGAGATTCTCCCTGGGTCCACCACGCTAAATGCGACACCAAAAATGCGACACCAAATTAAGGTAAAAACATACTGGTTTAATTTTTGTTGTTTTATGTGTGAAATATTCGGGATTAAAATTCATAATTTAACCTTAGTTGAAGTTGTTCAAAAAATAAAAGAATTGGCTAATTTGAGCCAAAAATCTTTAGTAGTTACAGCCAACCCTGAAATTTTGTTGCAGGCTTATTATGATAGTCGTTTAAAAACTAAAATAAACCGAGCTGCGTTTGTGTTAGCTGATGGCATTGGCCTAATAATTATTTCTCGGCTTATTGGCCAACCTATAACCAAAGGCAGAGTAACTGGCGTTGATTTAGTTGAAGAATTAGCCAAACAAAGCGCCACCAACAAACTAACCTTGTTTTTAATTGGTAAAGATGAAATTATTTTACAAAAAGCGACACAAAATCTAAAAAGTAAATATCCTGATGCTAAGATATTGGGTTATGGAGTTGGGCCAATTTTTTCTAAAGATCAAACCATGCCTATATTAGACAATGTGAACCAAGTTTTAATTAAAAAAGTTAGTAACTTAAGTCCTGATGTTTTACTAGTTGGTTTTGGCTCTCCTAAGCAAGATAATTGGCTTGATTATTATTTACCACGGCTTAATTGTCGCGTGGGAATTGGTGTTGGCGGCAGTTTTGATTATTTAAGCCAAAGTGTTAAGCGCGCCCCGGTTGTTTGGAGAAAATTGGGGTTTGAGTGGTTATATAGGCTTATTAATGAACCTATTAGACTAAAACGTATTATTAAAGCAGTTGTTTTGTTCCCTTTATTAGCGATTTTTTATCATATTAAACAAAATGTTCCACATAGAACAAATTGACATATTGTAATAAATTATTATAATTTAGGTGCGATTAAATTGATTGTTAAACTTCTTCAGTACTTTGGCAGGTCCGTAGCTCAGCTTTCGCCAGCACGCCCTGCCAAAGGCGAGGCTTAAGCTTAAGCCAGATGGATTTTAGCGAGCTCAATCGAGTCGCGGGCCCAGGGAGGCAGATAAGTTTTTAGCTGAGGTTACATTTTGATAAGCTCAAGGTAAATGTTATTACTAAATTTAACAATCTATATACAAGGGCCCGTAGCTCAGCTGGTTAGAGCGTCTGCATGGCATGCAGAAGGTCGTCGGTTCAAATCCGATCGGGTCCACCAAAGTATTGAAACATTGTGAGGTAAGAGTGACCCGATGTCCATCGGGTAGGTTTATCCGCCTTCGTCCTCCCAAGGAGGACTTCGGCGGGTTTCGGCCGAAGAAAGGAAGGATACCTCGGGCGTAAGCCCGTGGAGGCTTCATCCAAGGTTTAGAGGTTTAGAATTTCCCACCATTGAAAAGGAAGTCTAGCCCAGAATCAACAACAAGCACCCTTGCATATGGCAAGGGTGCTTGTTGTTGATAAAAAGACCATTTAGTGACCTAGCCTGTTGTAATATTTGTAGTTAATTTAATGGTGGGGAGAGCCTTTTTGGATTTAATTGTTCTACATAGAACAATAATTAATTGTTGTGTCGTAGAATATATTATCGTAAATATTATGAAGCCTCCACAGCTTCACACCCAAAGTCTTATGCGAAAGTGGATAAATAGGATAGGTTTTAGTCTAAAATTGACATAATCTATTCATACTGTATACTAGTATACAGTATGCAATGTGATAATAAAGAATTAATAGACCAATTCAAACGGTCAAATGGCCAAGTGGCCAGTATTGGCCGGATGATTGATGATAATCGGGACTGCGCTGATGTGCTGCAACAAATAGTGGCTGCTCGGGCGTCTTTGACAAAACTGGGTGTGTTGCTTTTGGAAGCTGAAGCCAGGGGTTGTTTGGGAGCAAATACCGAACCTAATGACAAAATAAAAAACTTTAACAAAGTGGTTACTGAATTATTTAAATTAACTTAACATTTTTTAATCATATATTATTTATGTCAGAAATAATTTTAACCAACCAAACTTTTTCCCAGGAGGTTTTGCAAAGCCAGGTGCCGGTACTGGTTGATTTTTGGGCGCCGTGGTGCGGGCCGTGCCGCCTGCAAGGACCGATTATTGAAGAGCTGGCCAAGGAAGTTGACCCGGCCAAATTTAAAGTTGCCAAACTAAACGTTGACGACCACCAGGCGTTAGCCGGCCAATATAATGTTATGAGTATTCCTAGTTTGTTAGTATTTAAAAATGGCCAGGTAGTTAAACAATTTGTGGGCGTACAAAACAAAGAAACTCTTAAAGCGGCGCTGGTCCAGGCTTAATTTATGGAACCAAATAACATTTTTGATACCATTATAGTGGGCGGCGGGGCGGCTGGCTTAACCGCTGCTATTTATGCCAGCCGCCGGGCCATGAAAACACTTCTCCTTACTCAAGATATTGGCGGCCAGGCGGCCACGACCGATGAAATTGAAAACTATCCCGGCGTCGGTTTTGTGTCTGGTCCGGAATTAATGAATAAATTTAAAGAGCAGGCGGAAAAATTTGGTACTACTATTTTGACTGGTGAGGTTTTGTCAGTGACTAAGGAGATTGACGCGGAGGGAAAGTTAATTTTTGTGGTGGCCACTAATACTGTGAAATACGTGGGGTATTCGGTTATTTTAGCTTATGGTTTAACTCACCGTCATTTAGACGTGCCGGGTGAAAAAGAGTTAGGCGGCCGGGGAGTCAGTTATTGCGCCACCTGTGACGGGCCTTTGTTTAAGGGTAAAATTGTAGCCGTGGTGGGCGGCGGCAATTCAGCTGTTGACGCGGCTTTGCTTTTTGCCAAGATTTGCCCGCGGGTTTATTTAATTCATCGCTCTGGTGATTTTAAGGCCGAGGCGGTTTTAGTGGAACAACTGAGACAGCCCCAGATTGAGGTAGTCTTAAACAGCACGGTTAAAGAAATTAAAGGCGAGGCGCGGGTTCAGGAAGTGGTGGTGCAAAATATTAATGATTCAACCGAGCGTTCGGTAAAAGTTGACGGAATATTTATTGAAGTTGGTTATGTGGTTAATTCCAAATTGATTGAAGGGTTAGTGGAACTGGATAATCGTAAACAAATTAAAATATCACCTGACGCGGAAACCTCGCAGCCGGGTATTTTGGCCGCCGGCGACATTACCACTATCTCTTATAAACAAATAGTGATTTCGGCCGGCTGGGGGGCGACGGCGGCGCTTAAGGCTTATGAATATTTACAAAAAACCAGGGGTTTTCGCGGGGTTAATATTGATTGGGGAGTAGCTAAACCGTTAGTTGCCATTAAACCGAAGGTAGATAATTAGTGTTGTAATTTTAAATAGTCACCAGTTTTAACAGTTGAAATAATTTAAAATGTAAAAATCAAAATGTAAAATGACAAAAAATAATTTTCAAATTTCAAAATCCAAATGTCAAATCAAATCCAAAATCTAAAATCCAAATTTATTTATTTGTCATTTAGTCATTGATTTGATATTTGAGCTTTGTCATTTGAACTTAACATTAGGGTTTTATATATTCATTTTACATTTTGATATTTAAACATTAATTATCCTATGTCTGTTTTCAATAATGCCTTAGAACAACTTAGAAAAGCCGCTGGTTTGGCAAAACTGTCAGCAGCTGTAATTGAGCAATTAACCAAACCCGAACGCTCACTGCAGTTTTCTTTGCCAGTGGTGATGGACAATGGCGAGGTTAAAGTTTTTGAAGGTTATCGCGTGCAATATTCCTCGGCCCGTGGTCCTTATAAGGGAGGTTTGCGTTATCACCCTAAAACTAATTTAGACGAGGTAAAAGCCTTGGGTTTTTGGATGGCCATCAAGTGTGCTGTCGTGGGCCTTCCTTTGGGCGGGGCTAAGGGTGGCATTACAGTTGACCCTAAAAAATTATCCAAGAGTGAATTAGAAAAATTGACCAGGGTTTTTGCTCGTCAATTAGCGCCTTTTATTGGTCCAGACAAAGATATCCTGGCACCGGATGTGAACACCAATCCAGAGGTTATGGGTTGGTTTATGGATGAATATGCACGAATAGTTGGTCGGCAAATTCCGGGTGTAGTTACTGGTAAACCATTAGGACTAGGCGGTTCGCAAGGGCGCGTGTCGGCTACGGCCCGGGGCGGCCTTTATGTTTTGACTGAATTATTAAGCAAACTTAAACTTAACCCGCGTAAGCTTACGGCCGCGGTTCAAGGTATGGGCAATGTCGGCGGCACTATGGCGATTTTATTGTGGCAAGCTGGCGTAAGGGTAGTAGCCATGTCTGACTCAAGCACGGCTGTTTATAATTCTAAAGGTTTAAGTGTAGCGGCCGTGGAAGCATATAAAAAAGAGTCTGGCAGCTTGCAAGGTTATCCTGGCAGCCAGGCAATCAGTAATGATAAATTGCTGTTATTACCAGTGGATGTTTTGGTGCCAGCGGCTCTGGAGAATCAAATTACTAAAGACAACGCCGGTAAAATTAAAGCGCGGATTATTTTGGAAATGGCCAATGGTCCGACTACGCCTGAGGCTGACGTGAAACTGGCTAAACGCGGTATTGTCGTAGTGCCGGATGTTTTGGCTAACGCTGGCGGCGTGACGGTTTCCTATTTTGAATTAGTGCAAAATTTGCAGCAGTATTATTGGACTGAAGGGGAAGTGCTTGCCAAATTAAAACCAATTATGACCCAGTCTTTTAAGCAGGTTTGGCAGCGCGCCGAGCAGCTTAAGATTGACTTGCGTACGGCCGCTTATGTAGTCGCTTTAGAGAAAATCAGCCAGGCGATTGAAGCCCGGGGTAAACATTAAATTGGAAAACAAAACTAATCACAAATAAACAGGAAAACATTATGGATTTAGGATTAAAAAATAAAATCGTTTTAATTACCGGGGCTTCTGGCGGCATTGGCGCCGCTACGGCCCGGGTGTTTACCAAGGAGGGAGCTAAATTGGTTCTGCATTATGGTAAAAATAAGGCGGATATTGAAAAATTATTAAAGCAGCTGCCACCGAGTACGAAGACTTTGGCAGTTTCAGCCGATATCGCCGACGAGGCACAGGTAGCTAATTTGTTTAATGAAGCTGTTAAAAAATTCGGTCAAGTTGATATAGTGGTGGCTAACGCCGGTATTTTTCCAGCCGAGGATGTGGCTATTCAGACTATGGATAAAACCCGTTGGGACAAAGTAATCGCTACTGATTTAACTGGTGCTTGGTTAACCGCCCGGGAATTTTTTAAGTCAATAGCCAAAAATAAAATCAGCAACCCTTCACTTGTTTTTGTAAGTTCCACTGCCGGTGTTTTTGGAGAAGCCGGACACAGCGAGTATGCGGCTGCTAAGGCTGCTTTGATTGGGTTAACTCTAAGTTTAAAAAATGAAATTACCCGCTTGACCCCGCACGGACGAGTTAATGCCGTAGCCCCGGGTTGGACTTGGTCGCCCATGACTGAAAAGTTTAAATCTAATCACCAGGCGGTTACCCGGGCTTTGCTAACCAGGCCATTACTAAAAATAGCTGAAGCTAGCGACATAGCTAATCAAATTGTAATTCTATCTTCAAGTGTAGTTTCGGGGCAGGTTACCGGCCGAGTGGCAGTGACAGCTGGAGGCATGGAAGGCGGGGTTCTTTGGGACCCAAGTGAAATTGACCCTACCGAGGCTTAATGAAATTAGTTAAAATATTGTAGCCAAAATGCCCAAAATGTAACTTTTGGGCATTGTTTATTTAGGTTTATAATTGTAAAATTGGGTATAATGGACATTTCTAGTTGCTACTTACGCGGTCTTAATCGATTTTTTGAGCTTGTTTTAGCGGTTCTATTAGTCAATTTATTAAACAAAATTCGTTGTGTCGTAATACAGATGTAAATCTGTAGCTAGTATTAGCCCTAAAGGGTAATTTTCAGCAACTAATTTTGTCCATTAACTCTAAAATTGATTACATGATTGGTTCGTAAAAATATGAATATGAACATGAATATTAATATTGGTACTGATTTAGTCTATATACCAAAGTTTAAAAATTTGGACCGGGCGGCGCTTGAGAAGATTTTTAATATTGATGAATTGGAAGATTCACGAATAGAGCACTTGGCTGGAATATTTGCTGCCAAAGAAGCCTTTTTTAAGGCCTTAGGTAAAAAAATCAATTGGTTGGATGTATTAATTACTAAAAACGTAGATGGTCAACCGAAATTAGTTTATCAGCCGCTGACAAATAATTCATTAGTTAGCGTTAGTATTTCTCATGATGGCGACTATGCTTTGGCCGCGGTAGTTATAATTAAGGATAATTGATATAGTATTGATATGGAAACCTTACTAGATTTGCTGCAACAATTCCCGGCTCGTCAAGACAAAACAGCCATTGTTTATCGGACAGGTATTAGACGATTCAGTTATTCATATCAGGAGATTTATAAATTGGCCCTCCAAGCAGCCAGTTATTTTGAAGGTCGTGGGGTTAAACCCGGGGACCATATTGTTGTTTGGGCGCCCAACAGCCCTTGGTGGGTAATAGCTTATTGGGGAATCGTAGCCAATGGTGCTGTAATCGTGCCGGTTGATTTTATGTCCGGAAAAAGTAGGGTAGAAAAAATAGTTGAATTGGTGTCAGCCAGGCTAATTATCCAAAGCCGCTATAAACTGGATAAATTAACTAACCAGCAATCAGTAATTATTGAAGATTTGGAGTATATTTTAGGTGGCTGCGAAACCAAAATAAACCTTCCACTAATTAACCCCTCGCAAACCGTTGAAATAATATATACTTCCGGCACCACCAGCGACCCCAAGGGGGTATTATTGACCCATCAGAACATAGTGGCTGATTTACTTAGTGTTAATCAGTCTATAAAATTAGACGAAAATCATAATTTTTTATCACTACTGCCCCTATCGCACATGTTTGAGCAGACCGGTGGAATGTTGACCCCTTTATATTTAGGCTCAACTGTAATTTATTTAAAAACCCTTAAACCCACAGCCATTACAGAAGCTTTAGAAAGTGAAGATGTTTGGGTAGTTATGTTGGTACCTCGCTTATTACAGGTTTTAAAAAATGGCATTGAGCACGAGTTAGAAAGATTACACTTAATTAATATTTTTAAATTATTATTAAAAATTTCAACCAATTGGCAGAGTTCTTTTAAGAGGAAGCTATTTTATTTGATCAATAAAAAACTGGGCAGCAATTTTAGGTTTTTTGTCAGCGGCGGCGCGCCTCTGCAAATAGAGCTAGCCAAGTTTTGGCAAGGCCTGGGCCTTAAAATTATTGAAGGCTATGGGCTGACCGAATGCTCACCAATTTTAACAGTTAATGAAATTGACAAGCCGGTAATTGGTTCAGTCGGCAAAGTTGTTCCAGGGGTTGAGTTGGTTATAGAAAACGGTGAAATTCTGGCCCGAGGCAAGAATGTTTTTAGTGGGTATTATCAAAGCCAGACGGCTACCCAGGAAGCTTTTAATAAAGCCGGGTGGTTTAAGACGGGCGACTTGGGGTCAATTGATACAGCAGGAAATGTCTATATAAGAGGGCGGCGCAAGGAAATGATCGTAACTCCGGCGGGAGTAAATATTTACCCCGACGACCTGGAAATTGTTCTTAATAGAACAAGGGGGGTAAAAGAAGCCTGTGTGGTGGGGTTAGATAGAGGCGCGGGTGAAGAGGTTCACGCGGTTATTATTTTGGAGAGTGGTAATTATGCGCCAGAAAAAATTATTCAAGAGGCCAATACCAAACTTGACCAAACTCAACAGCTTACCAGCTTTACTATTTGGCCTGAACTTAATTTTCCCAAGACCGCCACGTTTAAGATTCAGAAATTTAAAGTTAAACAATTAATACAGCCAGGTCAATTAGCTGGCCGTGGCGGGTCGGATGATAAAATGGTAACTCTAATAGCTCAAGTTACTAATAAACCGATAGCCGAAATTAGTGAGCAATCAATTCTGGCTGTGGATTTGGGGTTAACTTCGTTGGCGCGTTTAGAGTTGGTAAATTATTTGGAGCAGGAGTTCAGGGTAGATCTGGAAGATACGGCTATTAATCAATACACAACGGTAGCGGATTTGCGAAGTATGATAGAACGCCGCACCAAAGCGCCCAAACAGCCTTATCTTAGATTGTGGACCAACACTAAATTAATTTCCGCTTGGCGGCATTTGATTGATAGTACTTTTCATCGCCGGCTTTTTAAATGTTTAGTTGATTTGGAGGTTAAAGGGATGGCTAACTTAGAATTAATTAAGGAGCCGGTTATTTATGTTTCCAATCATTTGAGCTATTTTGATGTGGCGGCCATATTGTATGCTTTGCCCCTGGGTAAGTGTTATCAAGTTGCACCCGCCGCTGGAGACGAGTTCTTTTTTCAACCCGGTGGCGGCCTACTAAAAAAAATAGTGCGCCGTTTGATGTATGAATATGTGTCGGTTATGTTTAATGCTTTTATTCTGCCGGAAAAGGCTGGTTTCCGTCAGGCCATAAAGTTCATGGGCAAACTGCTGGACCGCGGTGTAAGTATTATTTATTTCCCGGAAGGTGGGTTGACTAGAGCTGGCCAAGAGCTGCCTTATCAGCTCGGTATAGGGTTAATAGCCCAGGAGTTGAAGATGCCAGTTGTACCGGTTAGATTAATTGGTTTGGGCGATATTATTCAGCCTGACACTGCCAAAATGCAACGTGGTAAGGCTACGGTTGTTTTTGGCCAGCCCTTGCGTTTTACCACTGAGACAACTATGGAGATTGTGGCAGAAATTAAGCAGGCAATTAGCAGTTTAGGTTAATCAGTTGGTATTATGTGGAAAAAAATTATTCACCTGGTTGAACGAATTCACCACAAAAAAATACCAGCCGGTGAGTTCAGTTACGGGATGGATTATTTGACCAATGAAACAATTAATTCGGCTCACGAATATTTACTAAAATATAGTCAAACAGTTTTAGAAAGTAGTGATAAATTTTTTGCTTTTACGCCGCCCAGGTTTACCTTTGACGGTAAATTATTATCGTTCCCGGCGCCAATTATTTATCCCCACCAGGCAGCGGTAAACAAAATTAGCTATGCTAAAGTATTTCTTAGTGTTAACAGCCAAAAGGCAGTTATCGTTATTCCTCACTGGTGTGCCGCTGAAAAAAGTTATTTAGATCTTTGTTTGGCCTTATCCAAGTTAGGTTTTACGGCCGTGCGCATGACCCTGCCTTATCATGAGGAACGAGGAGAAGAAGGATGGGAATTTAATAATGATATGGTCAGCGCTAATATTGGGCGGACCATTCAGTCGGTGCGGCAGAGCGTGATTGAAGTTAGGGCAGTCGCCCGGTGGCTAAAACAAACTGGCCACAAAAGAATTGGTATTGTGGGTGGTAGTATTGGGTCATGTGTTGCCAGTATTGCTCAAGCGCATGACCAGAACATAAACAGTTTGTTTGCTAATCATATGAGCAGTTATTTTGGTGATGTTGTGTGGTTGGGGGTATCAACCAAGCATATTAGAAAATCTTTAGAGAAAAACATCAGCCAGCCTGATGCCCATGATTATTGGGAGATTATCAGCCCTATGTCTTATATTAAGAGGGTTGCCAATACTAAACCTAATCATTTTATAATGATCGGCAAGCATGATTTAACTTTTCCTTATCATTTAAGCCGTCAAGTGATGGCGGAATATAAAAAATATAATGTTGAAGCCGAATTCAAAACTATGCCAGTTGGCCATTTTACCCTGCGTTATCCGCCTTACAGTTACTACATTTTTGGCTTAATAGTGAACCATTTTAGAAAAACTTTATGAGCGCTAAATATAAAGGCGAAGGTTTTTTTATAAAGAATGGGCCTAAGGCGGTTTTATTGATTCACGGCTTTACTGCCAGTACCCAGGAAATGGAAGGTTTAGCTTTAGCTTTAGTTGATAGCGGTTATACCGTTTCTGTGCCATTACTTGCTGGGCACAATACGAATTTAGCTGCCTTTAAAAAAGCCACTGTGCAATCTTATGAGGAGAGTATAGATAAAGCCTTAGATGAGTTAGGCACTTATGAGACTGTTGACGTGGTGGGCTTGTCTTTTGGAGCTACACTGGCTTTGCATTTGGCTGTCTGTAGAGGCAAAGTAGGAAAGTTGGTGATTTTGTCGCCGGCCGTATTTTATTACAACCCGCTTATCAAACTATTGCCATTATTAAGATTTTATCCTGGTAAGATAATGAAAAAAATGGAAATTAATTTGGAGACCGGTGTCAAAAGCCGTTGGGATTTGTTTAAGCCAGAAGCTGTGGCAGAACGGATTGCTTATGAATGGTTTACTTTTCCCCGTTTGGCTGATACGCAGAGATTTATGAATTTAGTTAGTAAAGAAGTAACTGGTTTAAATAACCAAATATTGATAATTCAATCTAAGAAAGATACTACTACCAAACCCGAGGGGGCTGATTTTGTTTTTAACAAAGTAGCGTCTGTTAATAAAAAATTAATCTGGTTAGAGCGCAGTGGCCATGTGATTACCGAAGATTACGAGGCCGACATAGTAACAAGGGAAGTTTTGAATTTTT
>JACRFM010000002.1 GCA_016234305.1 Candidatus Kerfeldbacteria bacterium | reverse complement strand
CCAGTAAGCAAAACAACCCAGTTCCTCGCAAGGAG
The DNA here is from genome assembly GCA_016234305.1 of Candidatus Kerfeldbacteria bacterium. GTDB lineage: Bacteria > Patescibacteriota > Patescibacteriia > Veblenbacterales > UBA10138 > JACRFM01. Next base: position 17,303 of record JACRFM010000002.1, on the reverse strand, counting down.
CTGAGTTGTTTTAGTTAACTTACAAAACTATTGAATACCGCTCGGGCTGGCCGTGCGTGTACCAGAGGATAAACCGCCGGTGTTGCCTTCCAGCACGAAAGTAATGCTATAAGTGGAACCGTCGGTTGAAGCGTAAGTATAGTTACCGCCATTGGGTGATGGATTAGACGGCACCTTACCCATATAGGTGGTACCGGCCGCGGTGGCATTAAAGCCATTAGTGGAGCTAAGAGTTACGTGATTAGCGTCGCCCAAAGTTCCATTTTGCGCCACACCTACGATAGTTCCGGTTGGATAAAGATTCTGGTCGCCAAAATAAAGCTCCAAAGCAGTTTGAACCTGCTTAATATCACTCACCCGTTTGGCATCCCTAGACTTTTGACGAGCGCTATTAAGAGCTACCACAGCCAAAGTTGATAAAATGGCAATAATAGCGATTACCACCAAGAGTTCAACCAAGGTGAAACCCTTTCGATTTGTCATTGTCTCACCCCCTTCCTTGTTCGCTTAAGTTCCCAATAAATTAAACTTGATTTAAAGGCTAATTTATCAGGAGATAAGTTTAATAACAATAGATAGTATAGCATATTTTTGTATTCTTGTCTATAGGAAAAATTTTTAAAAACTACCAGCCAAGTTATAAAGCGGCAAAATAATAGCCGACACCATTACCCCAACAGCCAAGCCTAAAACAATCATAATTAATGGTTCTACTAAAGTTACCAAATTGGTCACCAGGGTTTCTACCTCCTTACTGTAAAAATTAGATAATCTTTGCAAAATTTCCTCCAGACGACCGGTCTTCTCGCCCACGACCATCATTTGTGAGACCATCGCCGGCATAATGCTTGACTCCAAAAACACGGTTGAGACTGAATTGCCCTCCTCAACTTGATGGATTGTCTGATTAATTAAATCTTTAAAAACCGCATTACCGACTACTCCCGCTACCACCTCCAAACTACGAGTTAAGGGCACGCCGCCTTGCAGCAGAGTGCCCAAAGAACGAGTAAAGCGGACAATATAAATTTTGCGATAAATCTGTCCAAAAATCGGCAGTCTTAATTGCAAACGATGCCAAATCAATCTACCGGTTGGATTACGCACCGCCAAACGAATGGCCACTACTAAAGCCAAGATAAGTATTATTAACAGCCACCATTGGTGTTGCATAAAATTACTGGTAGCAATTAATAATTCAGTGGAGAAGGGTAGTTTGGTTTTGGAATCCTGCAAAATAGTAGTCAACTTGGGCAGAACAAAAACCATCATCACAAAACCGACTATAAACAAACCACCAATAATAAAAGCCGGATAAATCATGGCGCCGCGTATTTTGCTAGACAACTCATGATTTTTTTCCGCTTCATCCGCCAGATAATTCAAAGATTCATCCAGCCGGCCGGAGGTTTCGCCGGATTTAATCATATTGATGTAAAAATCACTAAAGGTATCGGGATATTTTCCCAAAGCAGTTGACAGTTTGGCTCCGCCCTCAACTTCATCGCCGACATCAGAAATAATCATCCGCAAGATATCGTTTTCAGTTTGTTTAATTAAAATTCGCAAACTTTCCAACAACGGCACGGTCGCCGACGACATGACGGCGAGTTGGCGCGAAAAAATAACCAAGTCCTTGGCTGTTACCCGATTAAAAAATTTTAAAGACGCCTGCCAGACGCCGCCTTCGGCCCGCGCTTGTATATAAAGAGGCGTTAACTGTCTTTCCTCGAGTACCCCCAGCGCCAAACTCTCCGACGGAGCCTCCACTACACCGGCGACATCTTTGCCAGTATTATCTTTAGCGCGATAATCAAACAACGGCATAAATTTTAACTGCGACGCAATAAAGAATTAAACAATTCCTGGTCATGAGCCTGAGGCAAAGCTATGTCTCTCATAACTTCGCCTGTTTTAACCAGCTCGGCCAAAGCATAATCAAAAGACATCATGCCTTCAGCGCGCGCCGTCTGTAATAAATTAATTAATTGATAATATTTGCCTTCTTGAATAATGGTTTTGGCGGCCGCCGTACCGAGCAAAATTTCGGGAACCAAGACCCTCCCCCCGCCGACCCTGGGCAAGAGGCGCTGAAAACAAACAGCCAATAAAGCATCGGCTAAACGCCAGCGGACATTATCTTGGTCGTCAGGTTTAAATGTTCCCACCAACCTCTCAACGGTTTTAATAGCTGAATCTGATTCCACCACCACTACCACCAACTTACCGCCCAAGGCCAAATCAATCGCCTGGCTAACTACTTTGGTATTGACTAAATGTGACAAGGCCACTACATCACAATCCTCCTTGGGTAAATTGTCAATTGCCTCTTCCCAGGTATTAGCATCCTTACCTATTTCCCGCTGGTCAACCACCGAACGACCTGACAATAATAAAAATTCAATCGGCTCTTCCACGGTCACAATATGCCTGGCTTGAGTATTGTTAATATGTGATAACAAACTGGCCAGACTTAAGCTCCGCCCCGAACCATAAGAACCACTTAAGATAATCAAACCTTTGGCACTGGCAGCCAATTTTTCTAAAACTGGCGGCCAGCCTAAATCAGTTAAACTTTTCACAGGGTTACTAATAAAACGGATAGTAATCTCCGGCAGACCTTGCTGATAAAAAACCGTTACCCGCAAACGCAAACGGTTGGCAAAAGTATAACCAATGGTTAACTGTTTATTGCTGTCTACAACCTGACGCTGTTCAACGGTTAATAACCAACTTAAACTAGCGTCCAAAAAAGCTGAGGTGACGACCGCTTCATCATCTAAAGTCACAAGTTCACCGTCCCGACGTATCACGGGCTGACTACCGGCCCGTAAATACAAATCAGACACGGTTTGACCGGCCAAATTAGTTATGATTTTCTGCAAAATGGCAACTTCGGTAGCGGACATAATAAAAAAGTCAAAAGTCAAAAGTAAAAAGTAAAAAGTACAAGTCCCACCTGCCCCGCTGAGCGGGGCCTGCCAAAGCTGAAATTTAGATAAATCTATCTATAAACATTAGTACTGTAGCTTTATAACCATCGGCTAATCGGTTAAGGCTAGCGGCGGGCAGGTTTTTCAATTTTAAATTAACAGTAGCAGTAAATGCTATAAACTGACTACTTAATAAAATTAATTTAATCATTTAATTAAAGATTTGACTTTAGCTACCACCTCTGATGGCAAAAAATGAGCCTTGATTAAATACCCCGCCGCGCCCAATTCTTGAGCACGGGTAACGTCAGCTTGAGTATGCGAATTAGTCAGCATTACCACCGGGATTGAACTGGTAGCTGAATTCGCTTTTAATTCAGCTAAAACCGTGAAACCATCTTTCTTAGGCAAACCAACATCCAGTAAAACCACGGCTGGTATAGTTTCCTGCACTAAACTGACCGCCCTTTCACCGTCCTCGGCCACCTTAACTTCGAAACCTTCCTGAGTTAATTTAGTCTGGTAAAGACGCCGCAAAAATTCATCATCTTCAACCAAAACTATAATTTGACCATTGCTCATATATTTTAATCATTAGTAACGGTTAAGACCTCTTCCAAAGTTGTAACGCCTTGTAAAACCTTTAACAAACCGTCTTGTTTCATGGTCATCATATTCTGCCGTTTGGCTTCCTCACGAACCGCTGCTAAATCCGCTCCCGAAGTGATAATGGCTTGTAATTCTTTAGTATTGGCCAAGGCTTCGGCAATAATAGTCCGGCCATGGTAACCGGAAAAATCGCAGCGATTACAGCCCGCCCCGCGTTTAAAAACCCATTTTTCCTTATAGGCTGAATCTTTGATATCACCAGGCAACTGATTTAACTCAGTTTTCATTTGCTCTAATAAATTGTCCGGCACCTTAACTTCCTGGGCGCAAAAACGACAAACCTTGCGCACCAACCTTTGCGCTACCACCAAATTCAAAGTGGAGGCAATCAAAAATGGTTCCACGTGCATATCTATGAGACGCGGTATAGCGCCAAAAGCATCACTGGTGTGCAAGGTTGATAACATCACGTGCCCGGTCAAAGACGCGTGAATGGCCAGTTCAGCCGTTTCGGTATCGCGAATTTCGCCCACTAAAATAATATCCGGGTCTTGCCGCAAAATTGAACGCAAACCTGAGGCAAAAGTAAAGCCGGCGTCACTGTTGATTTGTGATTGATTAACTCCCAATAAATAATACTCAATCGGGTCTTCCAAAGTAATAATATTAACTCCTTCCTCATTTAAAATATTCAAAGCGGCATACAAGGTGGTCGATTTACCAGAACCGGTCGGCCCGGTCACCAAAAACATACCTTGAGCTTTGTGCAGACTGTCTTGCAGCAGCTTCAAAGTATTGCCCCAAAAACCCAACTCCTCTAAAGTCTTAACCCCGGTCGAAGTATCAAGTATACGCATGACCACCTTTTCATTATTGAGTAGCGGCATGGTGGAGACGCGCAAATCAATGGGCCGGCCGGAAACAATCACCCGAATACGACCGTCTTGCGGAGTCCGAGTCTCGTCAATTCTCAGGTTTGCCAAAACTTTTATACGCGTTAAAATGGCCGAATGAATGTAACGCGGTAAAACTATGGAGGTATGAAGCTCGCCGTCAATCCGAAAACGAACCCGGGTTTCGCCTTCCATTGGTTCAATGTGAATATCCGAAGCGCCTCCCTCCACTGCATGACGCAATATGACCGTCAGCATTTTGGCCACCGGCGCCGCCTTAACCACTTCTTCCAATTTACCCTCACCGCCTTCAGCCAAGTCAGTTCTTTTTAATTCACCTTCGTCCTGAAATTTATCTTCAGCCAAGACTAAGGCTTCTTTAACTTCACTTTTCAAACTGCCATACTGCTTTAAAGTCCCGGCAAAAGCCTCGGCCGTAGTGATAAAATAATTTACTTTCCAATTATGTTCCCGGGCGATAAATTCCACCGCCTCCATGGCCTTGTAATTAGCCGGGTTAACCATGGCCACCGAAACCGCCGCGCCTTTATGTTCAAACAAAACAATTTGATAATTTTCCGCTATCTCCTGGGGTATCAGCCGAATCACATCCAAGGGGATAGTTCGGTCAGTCAAATCCACATAAGGCATATTAAACAATTGGCCCTTGGCCGCCAACAAATCCTCACTTTTAACTAGTCCGCGTTTAAGCAAGACCTCCTCTACGGAAGTATTATCAACTTGCGCCGCCCGACTGGCTGACTTTAATTGGTCACTGGTCACCAATTTACGGGCCAGCAGAACATCGGCTAAATCAAGACTATTTTTGGTTTTAGGCATGAAACGGCTAACTAATTAATAACTTAATCTTTAAATGACATAATCTACGCAATGAAACTTCCACAGACCCACGCCCAAGGTCTTCTGCGAAGGCGGATAAATATTTTCATGTTTTACATTGTTCAACATAATTTACCGTTTAAATCTTATTGAATACCGCCCGGACTAGCCGTGTGCGCTCCCGCCGCCAAAGAACCGCTGGCACCTTCCAAAGTAAAAACTAAAGTGTAAGTGGCGCCCGTAGCGCTGGTGTAAGAATAACTGTTAGCTCCAGGGTCGGCCGGCACAAATGACATAATCGGACTAGTACAATTGGCTGTGGTAAAACCACTGGCTTGATTTAAACAAGCGTAACTGGTACCGCCAAGAGTAATGGCAGTAGCGGCCGTGGGATAAACTTTAGTAGTCGTACCGTCCAAATACATTTCTAAACCAGTCTGAATTTGTTTGATATCAGCCACCCGTTTGGCGTCGCGCGACTTTTGCCGGGCCGAATTAAGAGCCACAATCGCTAAGGTTGAGAGCAGAGCGATAATGGATATGACCACTAGTAATTCTACTAGCGTAAAACCTGTGGTTTTCTTTAACATAAATTTTTTGGTTAAATTACTAAATTAATTAAATGTTATGATTGTTCCTATCCAGCAATTTATTTATTGCTGGTTGAATTTAAATTAGCAGGCGGTTCAAACGGATTAGGGCGACCAAGAGTTTTTACTTTTAAGGGCACTTCGCCGTAAATTTTTAATTGCTGAAAAGTTTGGCTATCAAATAAATCCACCTTCAACTCCTGGCTAGCACCACCTGATGGCCGCAGCTTGCCTATGGGCGGACTAGTGGTAATTGGTAACCCAGGGGTATTATTAACGAGTGGCCTAGCGACCTTTCTGCCACTGAAATTATAATAAACTAATACTCCAATTATAACCCAAACCAGAGCAATGGTACTACCCAAAATTATAACCTTTTTCTGACTTAGTTTTTTACGCGCCAACATAAATTTACTACTTAATCGGCTACTAAATAAGGGCTGACTAAGTTAATCTGATAACCGTTCCGACTAGAGCTAGTAGACCCATAACTAAAATTTATACCGGTAATAGTCAACAGACGTAAACTACTTTCAATATCAGCCACTAAAGACTTTAATTGTTCATAATTGCCAGTCGACAGCGATAGATTTATATTTAAAAGCTTAGGCTCGCCTCTGTCACTGCCGGCGACCAGCTGCTCAGGGGTACTATTTTCTAAACCACTGACAAAATCCACTGTTAAAATTTGAAATTTATTCTTTTGCGCTATGCCTTCCAACTGCGCCACTAAATCGGGTAGATCCTGCCCGGTTGGCAAAATTAATTTAAGCCGTTCCAATTGGTCTTGATTAACTACGGCTAATTTATCTTTAAGCCCATTAAGCAAAGCTATATCCTGCTCCAGCTGTTGTTTGGGTTCAAGTAAAGATTCGGCCGTAGGGAGGAGTGCCAGCTGACTCCAAATTGGACGCCACCAGAGCCAAACGCCGGCTAAAAACAAAATCATCAAACCACCCACTGCCAAAAGCCAGCGCCGACGCACCCAGATACTTAAAGTTGGTAAATTGTTATTAGGCAAAGACATAAAATTACGGCCTAGCCGGCATAAGCGTTTGGAAAATTAACGGCCTCATTGTTAAGACCAAGGAAAAACCAACCAGCCCACCGCCACTACTAGAGCTGCCGGTTGATTTCAGTTGCTGCAGATTATTAACTTCAACCTGAGACACTTCCGGAGCCTGCTCAAAGGCTCGCATTTGTCGCATTACTTCGGTATAATTAGGACCCTGGCCGTTTAAAGTAATTTTACCGCTGGTATCGGCCGCCAGCGAAGTATAATACAAAGTCGGTACGGTATTTTTTTCCAAAAAATTGAAAACCGGCTGCCAAGTTATTTTGTCAGCTAATAAACGGGCGACTGTTTGCAGTTTAACGCTAATAGCCAGCACGTCCTCGGATTGTCCGCGTAAATTTTCCAAGGTTTGCTGCAACTGAACCAAGTCAGCTTGTTGATTTTGATAATTACTGGTTTTTTGCTGCCGATAAAAAACCAAGCCGCCATAACCCACTCCCACCAATACTAGAGCCACTAGCCAAAACGCCAACACAAATCGTTTAGACGGCCCGGTATGCTGCAACCTTTGCCCCAGAGGAATTAAATTTACATCTAATTGCTCAAAGGCTGAAGTCTCTATAATTGGCTTTGGCGTCAGCGGGAGCGTTAATTTGGGAGATATAATTGGGGGCTGGCTGACTGATTTGATAATTGGTTTAACTTCCGGAGTTGATGTCTGCTTAAATTGAGTTTGATTTAAGGCCGGTGATTTAATTCCACTTGTTAATGGTAAATTGGAACTGGCGGCAGCTTCAGCCTGCTTAGGACTAACGCCGGCGTTAATTTTCTCCTTTTGATTAACACTATTAGTCCAGCCAGCTGTCAGCGGCTGCGCGGCGGCGGCCACAGATTTTATGGCGGCTTTAACTTCGGCGGAAGTTGTGATTTTTGGGGAAAGCGTGACGGCGGGTTTAGCCGGACCGGAAACCCGTTTAAATGACCTACCCAATTTAATCTTTAATCTTTGCCACCAAGACAAAGCCCGACTAGACGGAACTGTTTTGGCTAATTTTGACGGTTGCGAATACTCCACCTCGCGAACAACCGGCTCTTGGCTTTGCTCTTGCCTAATCTTACGTTCTTGGTCGCGTAATTCGCTGGGTAATAAATTAATATCACTAGACATAAAATTAGATTAATTCGCGCATCGCCAGGCCTAAAGCTCCGGCAAATTGCGGCCCAACCTCATCTAAAACCGGCTTCATCTCCAAAGGATAACTGATACGCGCCCACGGGTCGCCCACATAAACCCGCAATTGAAAAATCTTTTCAAGATATTCGGTCAAATGCGGCAAAAAAGCCGAGCCGCCGGTAAGGATGATTTTTTCAATGCCCTTGGATGACTGGCTTTGATAAAGATTAAAAGTATATTTTATTTCATTTATCACCGGACTGATCGTACCTTCAATCGTATGGGGAATGGTGCCGCTGCCCGACGTGGCCACCACATTCAAACCAATATCGCGTTTAAACTGTTCGGCCCGCTTAACGTCAATATTTAAACTTTGCGCAATCGCCTTGGTTAAAGTCAGACCGCCCACATCAATGCTGCGATTTAAAACCGGAATACCCTGCTCCACTACGCTGATATCCGTCGTCACGGCTCCCAAATCAACAATCATGACAGTCTCCGCCGCTCCGCCCATTAAACTACGCTCCAAAGCAAAAGCTTCAGTCTCTAAACTCAATAATTCTAAATTGGCTCGCTTAAAAATATCTAAATATTTTTTAACTACATTTTGCGGCGCCGCCGTCAATAAAACTCGCAAATTCTGACCTTGCGCCTCAGTTGTCTTTTTGTTGTCATTCAACAGTTTCCAGTCTAAAGTCATCTCCTCCAGCGGCAGCGGCACAAATTTACGTGCTTCCCAAGCCACGGCCGCCGCCAATTCTTTTTGCGACATAACCGGCAAACTGATAACCGAACTAAAAACCGTATAAGCCGGTAAAGCCGAAACTGCTTTCCGGCTACTCACCCGTGCTCGCCTGCATACCTCTTGCAAAGTAACCACCAAACGACGAATATCTTCCTCTGAATCAACTTTGGTAATACTGGAGGCGTCTTCGGCCCGGCCATAAGTCACTAAGCGCGGGACTCGGTTAGGCCCAGGGGCTAATTCAACTACTTTAATACTTGAGGTACCTATATCAACCCCGAGAAATGATTTCTTCTTGCCCCATAAACCCAAAAACCCCATAAATAATTTTGTCTTATTTTTTATATTAAAAACCACAGAACTAAATAGAAATTTACTTATATATTATATCACAAAACTAACTGTTAGTGAAGCGCTCGAGCTAAAAACTTCGGATTTCAGCCATTCTGGCTGTCGGAGCGCGAAATCCCGCACCGGTCTGATTCCAGCGAATCTGCTGCGTGGGTAAAACTAAGGCGTACGAAATCGCCACGCTGGCAAAGTACTAAGCAAATCAGTAAAGCCTGGCGGCGTATTAATCATAATGCGGCCATCCATAATAACTTTTTCTGAAGGCTCGCCCGGGGCGCTAAAAGTACGGTTAAAACTTATTTGTTTAGCTATGATGGAACCATAAATATTGAGCTGTCCCGAACCGCTGCCAGTATTAAAATTACCGCTGCCGCTGCTGCCGGCTACATAAAATGTACCAACCAATTGCCCCACACTGCCGCCAACCGCAACCTGTCCGCCAATCATCCAGCCCACTGAAGCCAGATTACGAATGCTGCCTTCATAAGAACCAACTTCATAACTTAAATTATTATTAATATTCAAATCACCATCAATAATTATAAGCCCGGCCGCGCTCTTATTACCGCTGCCATTACGGAACATCAACGAATCGTCAATTGTTAAATTACCTTTAAAATAATAGACCTGGTTATCCAATTGGTTATGGCCACCCTGACCAATAGTTAAGCTTGAACTAGTTGTACTGCCGGCACTACCCCAAACTTTGACTTGATAACCGTAGAGATTAGTGTCACCGTCAGCCACCACCGCGCCACCGGCTTTATGAGTTAAACTATAATAATCAAATACACCAATTTGCGGCTGGTCGGAAGTGGTAGTGGTGGGATAAGGCACCACGCCAAAGTTGGGTTTTAAATAATCAGCTACCGGCGCTACAAAATTTTCAATAACCTTCGGTTGGGCGTCGCTACCTCCACCCAAAATAAGATAACTGGCGTTAAAATTGCCCGTGGGCGGAGCGTACTCAGAACGCACGTTGCCTTGAGAATAAATTTCACCAGACTGCACCGCCACATAAGGCTGACCGCAAGAAGTTACCAGATTATAACTAATCTGATAATCGGTTTTGTGGCAACTATTATTAGTCGTAGTAAATTTAAGTTGATTAGCACCCGAATTCAGACCGACCAGATTATAATAAGGACTCTCTTCGCCCTGGTTCAAACTGCCATTATGGCTGGCCGCCGGCAACGCCGAATTAGCCTGCAGGCTGGGATTAATGGTTTTGGGATTTAAACAAGCGCCACGGAATTTAACCTGAGGCGGCGTTTTACTATAGTCAACTGAACCATCGTCAACTTGCATATTAACAACTTCATCATTATTAGCTGTACCAAAACCACTACTGGGAAACTGCTTGGCCTGCGTATGGTCGATAGTAAATGAACCGGCATTATAATGTATGGTTGCATCATAACCGTCCATAGCTTTGATTACTAAATACAAATTGGCGGCGGCTGGTACGCAGGAACTATCCCAAACAAAACTGCAAGACCAGCCGCTGCTATTACTGATGCCGCTGCAAACTGCGTTAGCCGCGAGCGGCATACTATTTATTTTAGTCGCTCCCACTAAACTACCCGGCACAGTATTATAATAAATATCAAAAGTAAGGTTCTGGTCGTTGTTGCTGTCTTGCGATTGCCAAGTAATAGTGCCTTGTTTATCAATGACTACCGGATTAATTGAGCCGCCATTAACCACTGGCACGGAGTTCATGGTAAAGTTCCAAATTGGACCCGCCACCGGCCGTCCGGGATAAGTTGGCTGCCCCAAAGGTGTATCATCAGCCGTCACTTGCCAATAATATTTAGTATTAGGGTTTAAAATTTTTGTCTGCGGACCGCCATAAACAATATAATCCGTCCCGCCGAGCACGGTAATTGAACCGTCATAATCAGAGGGCTCAATGGCGGCATCAGGCGAAATATAAACTTTATAAAGTATACTGTCGGTGTCGCCGCCGGACCAAGTTAAACTCAATGAATTAATGTCAAAGGGGGCGTAAAAATCACTGGCTGGCGTTGGATTATAAGTCACCGAAGGCGGCGTATTAATAATAATCGCGTAACTCTCGGTGGTAACCGCACTTTGGTTCCCCGCCCCATCGCAAGCCATCACCTTAAGCACGGTGGTGGTGGAAATACTGGTGGGGCTGGTAAAGGCGGGAGAAGCGCAAGTCGGGTCAGGCGGCGTAGTAGCGCCGGAGGTGTAACGGACTGTCACGGTCGTAACGGGTGAACCAGCATCAGTGGCGCTGCAGGAAACGCTTTGAGCACTGCCATAAGTGCCGCTGCCCGGAACGCAACTAGCGGCGCTTGGATTAGTTTTATCCACGATAACATTGCTTGATGGTGAGCTCGCGCCCGAGGTTCGTCCGGCACTGTCTTGAGCAATGATTTGATATTGATAAGTGCCGGCAGCTAAGGCGGGCGAAGGCGTCCAGGAGTTAATAGCGGTAGTGGCGGGCGAAGCTAGCTGCATAGCCCCACCATCTAAAGACTCATAAACATAATAAAGCGCCACGCCTGATTGGGTATCAGTGGAAGCGGTAAAAGTACAAGTATGAGCGCCGGTGTTGTTGGGACTGGGGGTACAAGTGGCTTGGCCAGGATTAGACGGGTTAGTGTCATCATACTGATAAGCCAGTGATGGCCCTTTGACTGAAGTGTTATTGAGCGTATCTTTGGCCCACAGATATAAGGTGTGACTGCCAGCCGGAGAATTTATGATGGCGCCATTTACATAGACAGTGCCGGTGGTGGCGCTGGCCGCCGCATCCCAGTTATAACGAGCCTCCAGCACGCCTTGCGCGTCAGTGGCGGAGAGAGTGATGGCCGTGGCGCTGGTTTGCCAGCCAGAGGAGCCACTCGGAACATAGTTAAGGGTCGGACCGGTGGTGTCAGCCGTAATTGTTACCACCGTAGGGTCAGAGGCGGTTGATTGATGACCAGCTTCATCATAAGCAAAAACCCGCACCGTGAATTGCCCGGCGCTGGTCCAAGTGTGGTTGGCGTACACTTCTGTACCCGAGGCCACGGTACCGCTGCTCGGCACCCTGGTATCAGCCGTGCCATCGCCCCAGCTATAAATGTAATAAATTGGGTCGCCTTCCGGGTCTATCGCACTGGCATAAAGCGCGCAAGTTGTGTCTTTTAATCCGGAATAATTAACGCAAGAAGGATAAGGCGGGGTTTGTGCCAGTGCGCCGCTAACTAACCACCAGAAAGTCAAGGCGCTTATAACTAAGGCTAAATAATGATGCCTCCACGGGTTTATCCAGCCTTCGTCCCGATGTACATCGGGAAGAAGGCGGAGTAGGCCGTCCGAGGTATTATGCGAATGCTGATAAATTTTTCTAAAAGAATTCATGTTTATTCAGTAGATGGGTCAAAATATTTTTCATACTCCACGCGGCTGGCCGTAAATTCCTTTAAATCGTAAATATCCTGCAATGACAAAACGGCCACTATTTTATTGAGTTTAAGATTATTTAAACTAACTGGCACTCTTTTAATAACCTGACCGCGGTTTTGCAAATCATTGGCCATATCCTGGGTGATAAAATTAGGCACTCTGATTTCCACAACTTTTGTGTCGGCATTTAACAAAACTTTCAAATCTTCCGTACCGGCGGCGTTAAGTTTCTCGCTCTGCAACACCAAGCTCTCGGCTGGTTTTATAAATACAATTTTACCGGTTCGCAAATAAAGCGGCTGACGGGAAATAATTGTTTCGCTGTTAACAACGGCTGGTTCACCGTTTTGACTAGTTAATTTACTATTTTGAATTGGCGGTTTATGAACAACTTCCACCACCGTGCCCGACTCAACCAAAAAAAGTTTGGCTGCTAATATAAAACCAATTATTAACACCAAACCAAAAATGATTAAGGGCCATTTTCGATTTTTGAAATAAACTTTGCTGGTCACATGTTAAATTGAGTTATCTAAGATTTGGTTTATTGGGCGCCAAATTATTAACTGTAAAAGTCCAGTTTTGGTCCAATTGATTACCAGCCTTATCATTTGAGAGTACCCGCACGGTATAAGTGGCATTACTCAAAGGGCCAGACCAATCACTGCCGGAAATGTTCAAGGAATTCACCGTGCCAAAGGTTTTTTGCAAAACTTGACTGCCAGCGCGGCTGATTGTCACAGTTGAGTTATTTACACCTGATAAATTATCAGTCACCGTGGCCGTTAGTGCCGGGCGCAAAGAACTAATAGTATTAAGCGGCGCTAAACCAGACAGGCTCGGCGTTTCGGTATCATAAGTTACGCCGCTGGGGCTGCTCATGGCGCGCGGGTCAGAACTGTCGCTAGCTACGCCGCCGCAATGGGAACCGCCTTCCGTAATACAATTACCAGCGTTATCCAGCACGTGCAGACCATACCAATATTTAACATTGGGACTAACAGTGGCGTCAGTCTGCGGCGCAGTCGCGCTGTCAATTATTTTACTCCAAGCGCCCGGCGCGCCACCTGAATCCGGCGCGCGCCAGAGTTCAGATTTTTGGATGGCGCTACCGCCCGTGTCAATCGCTGACCAGGTTATTATGGGCGGCGAATTAGTAATGGCCACCACGGCGGACAAAGAATTAACTTGGGGAGCTGTCAGGTCAATGGTCCAACTATAAGTGGTAGCCGTACCCTGACCGCCATTATTCTGGGGCGTAATTATAAAAGTATGCGAACCTTGAGTTAAGCCGCTGTATGATTTAGTGGTTTGAACAATAACCTCAGTCGTACCGCCATCAAGCTGTACCAAATAAGAAGTCGCTCCCGACACAGCGTTCCAAGCAAAAGTAGCACCCGTTTGATAAGTAAACGCCGGGGGCGTTTGCGTAAAACTGACGGTACCGCTAATACCGCAGTCCAAAGTGTACTGACTGATTGAACCGGCCGTAGTGCGATTATCCAGCGCGTCGCGAGTTACTATAGTCTTAATATACTGGGTTCCGCAATTCAAACCATTATCAGTTAACGAATTGCTCGCCTGCCAAGTACTGCCATTATCAAAACTGTAAGGCAATGAGTGCAAGCCCACGCCGCTGTCGGTTGGCGCGGTGATATTCCAAGTGATAGCATTACGTTTAATATTGGAGGCCGAACCAGTGGCCGGGTTAGGCGTTGGCGGCGTAGTATCTTTAGTGCCTTTTTGCGCGGCAACTTCAGTAGAATAACCCCCCGCATTATTAACCGCGTGAATACCATACCAATACACGCCAGCGGCCGGGTTATCGGTCGTGCTCGTACTGGCTACATCCTTAACTTTGTTCCAACTACCCGGCGCGCCGCCGCTATCTGGTGCGCGCCAGAGTTCATAACGCGCCAAACCACTTTCATTATCAACCGCTGCTGTCCAGGATAAATTAAAACTGGAACTGGTAGTATTGGGGGACAGAGTTAAAGTAACTTGCGACGGCGGCGTAGTATCAATTAACCAACTATAGTTAGTACACGGTCCAACACCGCTGGCATTAACGCCGCAGACACTAAAAGTATGCGAGCCCGCGCCGACTGTAATAGAGCGATTAGTCGCCGCCACATTTTGATAAGAACCACTATCTACATAAGTGTCATAAGAAGTAGCGTTAGTAGCCGCCTGCCAAACAAAAACGGCCGCGGTGCTAGTGGTAGGATTTGCCGGCGTGCCGGTTAAAGTTACCGCGCCGGGTAAACAAACCGCCGTCGTGGCCGACAAAGTACCAACGTTGGTGCGATTATCCAGGGCGTCGCGGGTCATAATTGATTTGGCATAACCAGTGCCACAAGTTAAACTGCCGGTAGTTAAGGAACTGCTTGCTTGCCAGGTAGTCCCACCATCAAAACTGTAAGGCAATGAATGTAAACCCACGCCACCATCGGTTGATGCGGTAATATTCCAAGTGATTGAAGTTGGCGTTATGGCTGAAGCCCAGCCAGTGGCCGGACTAGGCGTCGGCGCAGTGGCGTCAATTGAAAAAGTCCGCGAAGCTAAGCCAGTATTGCCCGCCACGTCAGTGGCATATTCAGTAACCGTACAGGCACTGGCGCCTTCGCTGGGACAATTTGAAGAAAAATTCGAATTACAGGCATGGGCTCCTTGGTAACTTCCATTAGTGTAATAAAAACAGGAAGCCAACCCGGAACCAGCATCGGATTCACTGACGCTGACTACAAAATTTTTGGCATTTTGCCAAGCCGGCGCGGCGGCCGGCGAAGTTATAGCCACCGCTGGTGAAGTTGAATCAACATTATTGGGCGGACTGACACATGCCAGGTTATTGCCGGCATTATCACTAATTCCGACATTACAAGTGGAACCATTGATTGCTCCAGTAGTGCAAGTTCCGCCAGCGGTGGCTATACCGCTGCCACCCGTGTCAGTTGAACCGGACAAGGTAAAACTCTGCGTACCGCTTGTCTTCCAAGGCGAAGAAGTTGGCGACCAGGTACCGCACACGGGCACGACGCTATCTTTGTTATAAGTACCGGTGCAAATCGGACTGGGATTCCAATTACCTTGAGTATCCCGCGCCCTAACACACAAAGACCAAACACCATCAGCCGTTTGACTCACCGCGCTGCCATTAGTAAAAGTAGAAGTGTTGGCAGTACCAGGGTCGCAAGACGGCGAGGTGGTCCAGCAATGACGAACATAGCTAACACCACTGGAATCACTAGCTGTAGGAGTAACCGAAATATCAGCCGAACTCCAAGGTCTACTGACAGGCGCAAAATTTATAGAAGGTGGGGTTGTATCCGCTATCACATTAACCTGTACACTACCCGAAGTGAAATGAGAAGCATTATCCCAAATCTCATATTTGGCCGTGTAAGAGATGGCTGCAGAAAATTGATAAGTACTGCTTAAAGTGCCAGAACCAGTAGATAACTGACCTGTAGTACACTGGCTGCCAGTATTACTGCCACCAGCGGGTGAACAGCTTAAAATAGTGTAAGAAGATGGTGAAGCTGTAAATACGCCATATATCGGATCAGCTTCCGGATCTTGGGCATCAACACTTATGGATATGGTACAAGGCAAACCGACGGTGCAATCTACCGCCGACGCTTTATGTGGAAATGAAACCAGGCCGCCAACCAGCAAAACCGCCAAACAAAAAACCCACCACAGTCTAAAACTTACTTGGTGAGTAGACTCAAAAGTATTAAAACCGGAAATATTTTGTTTTGGTGTTAAATTGGAATTAGCGTAAGTCATTTTATTAGCTAATACCGGTTTAAATAATGTATCTATTATACCACACTTTTTAACTTTTGACAAATCTGACAAAGTAAGTTTAAAATCAAGCAGGCGCCCTTCAAAAAAGAAAACGCCTGTTTAATAACAAATTTTACCAACTTACTTCCGTCCGGTCTCCTCGGCTTTTACTCCTATCACCATGGGATATTCCGCTGAAGTATGCCCAGCGCCATCCTGTACTACCACGTATATCTGTTTCTCGCCAGCTTGATTAAATTTGAATTCAGGTTTCACGGTTTTACCAGACTCGGTTTTAATTGACGGAATAACTTCCTGGCCGGTAGCCTTATCAATAAATTTAAATATTACCGGGTCACCTTCCGGGTCAACCGCGGTTATAGCCGAGGTTTTACAAGGCTTGCCGACTTCGCAATCACCCGCGATTTTTTTGCCGCTCTCCGTACGAACCACTTCAATAAAAGGCGTAGGTGGTAAATTTTGTTCCATTAAATTAAGCCAAATAATCCCGATTCCCGTGGCCGCGAATAAACCTAAAATTATCGCACCCACTATTGGCGAGACAAAAGGTTTTAAAATATTGGCTTTAACCTCCATAGGCTTATTGGCTAAAGATTATAGCTTTATTATACTGCTAAACCTGTAAAAAGAAAACAATATTAAAGTTGCAGTTCCCCCATGGCGGGAGCCCCTGCCCGACGGCGGGCGGGAAACCCACCGTCACACCCACCCCAAGCCCCGCACCAGCTAAGATAACCTAAATAGTAAATGTCTTGATGAAGTTAGATCTTTGTGGTCGGGGTGGCGGGAGTCGAACCCGCTGTCACACCCACCCCAAGGGTGCATGTTACCGGTACACCACACCCCGACCACAAAAATATAGCACACATCGACACCTCTTTTAAAAAAAGACTTAGCGGTGCGGGGTAAAGGTGCATGCT